>NZ_ALKI01000008.1:0-16785 GCF_000286495.1 Streptococcus sp. AS14 | reverse complement strand
AACAAGGAATCAGCTTAAAGCGACTTTCAGAAAAATATGAAATGAACCTTTCAAAACTTTTGACATCCCAACCTCTTTCTAAAACTTTACTTATTACAGCACAAACCATAAAGAAAAATCAGCCAGTTTTGACTGATTTTCGTCTCATGATTAAGCAAAGATTTTATTCTGGCGATACCAAAATCTTGATCTGCGCCTTGTCCTGAGTCAGCTCGATAAAGCCTTCTTGCACAATATCCTCTAGCTTAATCTTCTTGGTCACAAGCTTGTCAGCAGAGAAATAGCCCTGCTCCATCAGCTCCAGCACCTTAGGGAAAATATGCCGGTAAGCGATAATGCCCTTAAGCGATTTCTCTTGAATGGCAAATTCATTTGGATTAATGTTAGCTTCTCGTTCCCAGATAGAAACCACCATACATTCTCCAGCCTTGTGGACAGCAGCTAAAGCTTGTCCCAGCACAACCGGCACCCCAGTCACTTCATAAGACACATCTGCCCCGCCACCAGTTAAACGCTGAATAGCAGCTACCACATCTTCGCCTTCTTCTGGTCGCACAATGATGGCCCCAAGCTCCTCTGCCTTGGCTTGGCGTTCTGGAGATAATTCAACTCCATAAATCTTAGAGGCACCGGCTGCCCGCAAAGCCTCAATAATCAAGAGTCCGATTGGTCCCAAACCGAAGACAACTGCTGTATCGCCTGTCTTAAGAGCCGACTGACGGACCGCGTAAACAGCCACAGCAGCTGGTTCTGTCAAGGCCGCCTGCTCATAGCTAAGGCTGTCTGGAACTTTGTGAACAATGTCTCCGTCCAAAACACAGTATTTGGCAAAACCGCCGTCTGCCGCCAGACCAACAAAGTTTAGATTAGGGTCCAGATTATAGTCACCGACAAGATTATGCTTAGCTAAAATGGGCTCAACTGTTACCCGATCGCCAACTTTGACCCGTGTCACAGCACTGCCGACCTCAACAATTTCCCCAGCAAACTCATGTCCCAAAGTTACAGGCGCTTTCTGGCCAGAGTAGACGTGCTCTGTTTCTGTCGGAATAAAAATCGGTCCGTCCAGATATTCATGCAAGTCAGTTCCACAAATTCCTGTATACTTGACCGCAATTTTGACCTGATGCGGTTGGACTTCCGGTACATCCACTTCTTCAATACGAACATCTTTAGCGCCATACCAACGCGCAGCATTCATTTTTGCCATAAACATACCTCGCTTTATAATTTATTAGTTTTATTGTAAACCCTTTCAGAAATCTTGTCAAAAGATTAGCTACATTTTCAAAAAATAGCATACAAAAAACCAGCATCAGCTGGTCATAGACTTATTCTGCAATTCTAGCAGTATAAAAAGGCAGAAGGAAGAGGAAGCTAATGCACAGAATCAAGAGAATCACACGAAGCCATCCGCCAAATAGAAGCGCAACCACTAAAGTTACTAAATAAACGGAAAAATTAGTAAAATTAGTTTCAATCAGCAAGGTTTGGCCTGCTTTAACTGTCACTGGCTTGGTTTTCATAGGAGCAGATCCCGCACGGACTTCTGCTTCATTAGCCGCAATTGGAAAAACAACCTCTTCTCCGTTTTTGATTGCGCCAACTTTCTGACCATCGATAAAGACTGGAAACTTACCAATAATCCCTACAAAACCTGTCTCGCGTTTGATTTTAATTTCTGACATAAAAGACTCCTTTGTTTTTTCTATTATTTTAACATAGAAAACTTGAGACTACAAATAAGGGAATTATGATATAGCAAAAATATCAATAGTCGGAAGAACTAGAACTACTAGAATGATTTTCATCATCAGATGATGAGCTATTTTTCGAACTGCTAGATGATGATGACGAGCTAGATGATGATGGTGTCGTTGCTTCTGTCACGTAAAGAGTGATTTTTTTATTAGACTTGAGGTCAATTTTCTGACCTGCCTTTGGCGACTGAGAAGTCACCAAATCCGCTTGTGTCGAAGTAACCTTTCGATCAACAACCCGCTCAATCCGAGACGAAGAAACTCCCATTTGAATTAAGTAACTACGAGCATTGGCATAGGTGTACTGCATGCTGCCAAAGTCAGGCATAAGCATACTAGGCACTTCTTTCGCTACGGTCAGCTTGATCTTATGATTAGAAGACAAATCATAGGTCGAACCAGCTGCCGGTGACTGACGAATCACCTGACCTGGCTCGTACTCGTCTGATTCTTCCTCAACAATCTCAATCAATTTCTCAGAAACATTATAGTTTGTTTTCAGATTTTCAACCACGGCTGATCTTGTTTGACCAACATAGTTCTCCATAGTAAATGTTTTTTGATTAGTTACACTTGGAGCACTAATATTTTTTGTCTTGTCTATTTTTGAATCCTTCTTTGATGAAGAACTTTTCAACACAGATGATGGTGATTTCCCATTTTGATTATTTTTAGAAGAGTCATGCTGTATAGCTATAAAAGCATAAATTCCAAAACATATCATTATTACACTAGGAACTAGAAAGTAAATTTTTCTCCACCTCTCCTTTTTTCTATTTCTTGCTTCAACTTCATTATATTCTTCAACCGCATCATCAAGCAGACTTTGTAATTTCGTCAATTTCTCAGGATTATCTGTTTGTGCCATGAGGACACGTAACTGATGAATTCTATCTTCATAGAATCTCTCTTCTTCTTTTTCAGCCTGTCTTTCTTGCAATATCAATTGAGTGTGTTGGAGGTTTGTTTGTTGTTGTAAAAGATCACCTTGCCGTTTTAATTCTGCGTTTCTCTCCTGTTCACGCATGTCTCTTTCCCAATTATTGTAACTTCCCATTATAATATCTCCCGTTTTATTTTTATCCTAATTTGCATTATAGCCAAATTCTCTTGACTTCAAAATATTCTTCCACCAAGATTCTCTTTTCAACACAAATGAATCATCAACTTTACCATTATAATTCTCTAAAACCGAGTATTGAAAATTTTCTTTTATATATTCAACTCCTTCATGAGAGACGAGCTCCTTAAGCTCTTTATTATTTCCATGTATGCTATCAATATAGGATTGCCATCTTTGTAGCAACATTCCGTTATCTCCTGTTGCAGAACCAACATATAATTTACCATTCTGTTTATCAGTAAGTAAGTATACTGCTTTCTGATTTGAAAGAGCAGTAATCCAATCTTTCTTTTTAAATCGTAAAATTGTTTCTAATTGATGGTAGGACAAACTTATATTATCATAACCAGGAAAATCATCACCTCCATATACATCCGGCAAAATTTGAAATACTTCTATTTTTTCCACGATATTTTTGAAATGAAACACAGGTGCTCTACTAGGCCTTTTGCAACGAACAATCAAACGTCCATATAAACCAGAATATTTAATTAACTCTCTTCCTTCATAATTTTGACCAAATGTAACACCCAATTCTTTAGTGACTTCTTTTATAGTTGTCAAAAGCCAAGTATCATAACTCATTTGAACAAGATTAACTGCAATGTCATCTATATTATAATATCGTCTTTGGTTTCTCCAAAATAAATTGAAACTATTTAATAATTCTGGCTCTCTTAAATAAGTTTCAACTGGATTCTCCCCTGTCCAATTATTAAACTTTATTTTAACTCTTGAGATTTCTTTATCATCGAAATCTAGAATATCCTTCAACAAAATTTTTCCTTCCATAATCTTCCTCCCTAAAAAACAATTTTATTTGTGTTTACTCCTTAATTATAATCCAAAGTTGTCACTTGGTCAACGCTTTATACAGTTGAATTTTTTAGATTTCTACATAAAAAACCAGCCTCACGACTGGTTTTCTACTTATTTCTATAATTTCTCCAACTCTTCATTGAGCAGTTTTTGTGCTACTTGTGGGTTGGCTTGGCCCTTAGTAGCCTTCATGAGCTGGCCAATCAGGGACTTAGCCGCATTCTTATTGCCACCCTTATAGTCATTGATAGCTTTTTCGTTGTTGGCAAATACTTCTTGGATGATTGGCAGAAGCTGGGCAGGGTCTGAGATTTGAATCAGGCCTGCTTTTTGTACATATTCCTTAGCAGAGCCACCATTTTTAGCCAGATGGACAAAGACCTTCTTAGCAATCTTAGAGGAAATCGTGCCATCTGCAATCAGAGCAATCATCTCAGTCAGATTCTCGGGTGTCAGCTCAATCTCAGAGATAGTCTTGCCTTCGGCATTGAGATATTGGGCTACATCTCCTTGGAGCCAGTTAGAGACAGCCTTAGCGTCACCTCCTGCGGCAACAGCTGCTTCAAAGAAATCTGAAACTGCTTTCGTCGCTGTCAACTGTTTGGCATCGTAGTCAGACAGGCCGTAGTTTCCCACATACTTGGCACGTCGTTCTTTTGGAAAGGCTGGCAGACTGCTGCGCACTTGCTCAATCCAAGCATCTTCAATCTCAAAGATAGGCAGATCAGGCTCTGGGAAGTAACGGTAGTCCGCTGAACCTTCCTTGACCCGCATGAGCAGGGTTTCGCCAGTCGCTTCGTCATAACGACGGGTTTCCTGACGGATTTGGCCACCACTGCGTAGGATTTCAGCTTGGCGTTTTTCCTCAAATGCCAGACCCTTACGGACAAAGTTGAAAGAGTTGAGGTTTTTCAGCTCAGTCTTAGTACCAAACTCTTCCTGACCGTAAGGACGGATAGAAATATTGGCATCAACCCGCATGGAACCCTCTTCCATCTTGACATCCGAAATACCCGTGTACTGGATGATTTCCTTGAGGGCAGTCAGATAGGCATAAGCTTCTTCTGGACTGCGCATATCTGCTTCCGATACAATCTCAATCAGCGGCACCCCTTGGCGGTTGAGGTCCACATAAGAGTAGCCATCGCTGCCGTGGGTATTCTTTCCTGCATCTTCTTCCAAGTGGGCTCGCTCGATACGGATTTTCTTGGTCGTGCCATCTTCTAGTTCAATCTCAATCCAGCCATTGTAGCCAATTGGCTCATCAAACTGAGAAATTTGATAGGCTTTTGGATTGTCCGGATAAAAGTAATTCTTGCGGTCAAAGTGCATCTTCTGGTGAATATCCATGTTCAAAGCCAGAGCAGCCTTGATACCATAGTCAATAACACCCTTGTTCATAACAGGCAGAACACCCGGGAAGGACCAGTCAATGATATTGGTGTTGGCATTTGGATCTTCACCGAAGTGAGCTGGAGCCGGTGAGAAAATTTTTGAATTGGTCTTCAATTCAACATGGACTTCCAGTCCGATAACTGTTTCAAAGTTCATTATTTTTCACCTCCAAAGATAACTGGCTGCTGTTTGTGGTAGTCAGTCGTCGCTTCAAATGCTGCGGCTGCTTGATAGATAGTCGCTTCATCGAAGTGGTTCCCAATCAGCTGCAGGCCGACAGGAAGACCATCTACAAAGCCAGCTGGGATTGAAATGCCCGGCAGGCCAGCCAGATTGACTGGAATGGTCAAAAGGTCAGCCAGATACATGGCCACTGGATCTTGGTTTTGACTGCCCAAGTCATAAGCAACAGTTGGTGCGGTTGGACCTAAGATCAAGTCATATTTTTCAAATACCTTGGCAAAATCTTGCATAATCAAGGTCCGAACCTGACCAGCTTTCTTGAAGTAAGCATCGTAGTAACCAGATGACAAACTGAAAGTTCCCAGCATGATGCGGCGTTTCACCTCTTCACCAAAGCCTTCACTGCGAGATTTGACATAGACATCTTCTAGATTTTCAATACCTTCTGCGCGGTAGCCATAGCGAATACCGTCAAAACGTTGCAGGTTAGAGCTGGCTTCAGAAGAAGCAATGATATAGTAGACTGCTACGCCATACTTACTGTGGGGCAGGCTGACTTCTTCAACAATGGCTCCTAGACTTTCCAAGTGCTTCGCTGCTGCTAAAATCGTTTCCTTGACCTTGCTGTCAATTCCCTCACCCATGTATTCCTTAGGCAAGGCAATCTTCATCCCCTTGATATCTTGGCCAATCTTGCTGGTAAAGTCTGGTACTGCTTCTTGTGATGATGTAGAGTCCTTAGGATCATTACCAGAAATAACATTCAAAAGCTGGGCATTTTCCTTCACTGTCTGAGAGAAAGGCCCAATCTGGTCTAAAGAAGAGCCAAAGGCAATGAGACCAAAACGCGAAACCCGTCCATAAGTTGGCTTGAGACCAACTACACCGTTAAAGGAAGCCGGTTGACGAATAGAACCACCCGTATCTGAACCCAGTGACAGACGAACCTGACCAGAGGCAACAGCTGTCGCTGAACCACCAGATGATCCACCAGGAACCTTGCTGCTGTCCCAAGCATTCTTAGTCGTCTTAAAGTAAGAGTTTTCGCTGGAGCCCCCCATGGCGAACTCGTCCATGTTGGTCTTACCAACGATAATCATGTCCTTACCGTAAAGCTTCTCTACGCTAGTCGCATCGAAAATCGGCTTGTAATTGTAGAGTATCTTGGAAGCAGCCGTCGTCAAAATCCCCTTGGTTGAGATATTGTCCTTAACTGCCAGCGGAATGCCACTCATAAGATTGTCAGCATCAATGCCCTTAGCATCCAGAGCCGCAGCCTGAGCCAAAGCCTCCTCTTCGCTGACAGTAATGAAGCTGTCCACAGCCGCTTCACGTTCTTTGATATCTGCCAAAGTTGCCTGAGTTAACTCTACCGCAGAAATTTCTTTCTTGACCAGCAAATCATGCAACTCTTCAATAGTCTTGTGATTAAAAGTCATTAGGCATCTCCTCCGTCATCTAGGATGGCAGGCACTTTGATGTAGCCCCGCTCTTTTTCAGGTACATTTTGGAAAAGCTCTTCCCGGTTCCAGCCTGGCTGAGCCACATCTTCTCGCATATAGTTGATATTAGCAGCTACATTGGAAGTGAAAGGCACCCCTTCCGTGTCCACTTCATTGAGCAATTCGACCATGTCGACAATCTTGGTTAAGGTCGTCGCAAACTCAGCTGTTTCTTCTGGTGAGAAAGCCAATTTTGACAGCTTAGCAACGTGACTTACTTCTTCTTGAGTAATCTTCATCTCTGATTCCTTTCATAAGATATGTGAGCTTTAGCGACTGAAAATAACAATTTCTAGATGACATCTTTACTTCCAAGTTTCAACTCACCTTTACTTTGACAAGCCAGGGACGCTGATTTATTTGACATCCGCTAGCTCTTTTCTTCAGCTTCTTCCTGCCATTCTTCAGGAATTCGCATCATTTCATTTTACCATATTTCAGGCTAATTCTTCAATTCCAAATGCAGTTCTTTGAGCTGTCTTTGGTCAACCAAACTCGGACTTTCCAGCATAGGATCAAAGCCAGTACCATTTTTGGGAAAAGCGATGACTTGTCGGATATTTTCTTCCCCAGCCAAAATCATAACCAAGCGATCTAAGCCTAGAGCCAAACCGCCGTGTGGTGGGAAGCCGTATTCTAAGGCTTCTAGGAAGAAACCAAAGTCCCGCTCATAGTCTTCCCGGCTCATGCCCAATAGCTCAAACATCGCTTCCTGAGCCTTCCGGTCATGAATCCGTAGACTTCCTCCGCCAATTTCATAGCCGTTTAAGACGATGTCGTAAGCGTGGCTTCGGAATTGATCTGGCTCCTGTCCCTCTTCAAAAATTCCCTGTGTGAAAGGATGGTGCATTGCTTGATAGCGGTTTTGTTCTTCATTCCACTCCAGCAGCGGCCAATCCACAACCCAAAGGAAATGAAGCTGGCTTGGGTCAATCAAATCCAAAGCTTTTGCGACTTCTATGCGCAGATGTCCCAAAGCTTCCTGAGCCCGACGCTTCTTGGCCATGACTAGCAGGATGAGATCTCCATCTTTGGCCTCAAAACGTGCCAGCAACTCCTGACTTTCAGTTTCAAAGGTGCTAGCCAAATCCCCAACCAACTGGCCATCTTCAACCTTGAGACTGGCCAAACGACTGCAGCCAAATTCCTTCATTTCTTGATAAAAATGACTCAGCTGTTTCTTGCTAAAAGCACTAGCTGCATCTGGCACACAGATTCCCATCACTTCCTCTTGGCTATCCAAGGCTTTCTTGATGAGAAGCGAGTCATTGGACTGGCACAAATCCGTCAAATTCTTTAGCTCCAGACCAAAGCGCGTATCCGGCTTATCAGAGCCGAAGCGGCTCATAGCCTCTTCATAGCTGATAGTCGGAAAAGCTTCTGTCAACTCTAAACCATGAGTTTTCTTAACAACAGCCTTGAGCATAGCTTCAACCAAAGCTCGGATTTCTTCCTCGCTGGCAAAACTCAGCTCCAAATCCACCTGGGTAAATTCTGGCTGACGATCGCCCCGCAGGTCTTCGTCACGGAAACAACGAACAATCTGATAATAGCGCTCAAGGCCAGCGCCCATCAATAACTGCTTGAGCATCTGCGGGCTCTGCGGTAGCGCATAGAATTGATTTTTAAAGACCCGACTAGGAACCAAAAAGTCTCTAGCTCCTTCAGGTGTTGACTTGGTCAGATAAGGCGTCTCCACTTCCAAAAAGTCCAAACCATTCAAATATTCCCGAATGGTTGAGGTGACCTGATGGCGCAGTTTGAGGTTATGTGTCATCTTCTCACGCCGCAAGTCTAGGTAGCGGTATTTCTGACGCAGGTCTTCCCCTGTATGAGCATGTTGGTCCAGTTCAAAAGGCAGGGCCTTGCTACTAGCAATGACTTCAATCTTTTCAGCCCTCAGCTCAACCTGACCAGACTTGATGGACTTATTGACAAAGCGCTCTTCCCGCTGAACGACTTGCCCCGTCACTGAAATAACATCCTCTTTGCTAATGTCTTCCAGCTTAGCAAAATCTTCAAGCTCACCGCCAACGAAGACCTGAAGCAAGCCCTCGCGGTCCCGCAATTCAATAAAGGCCAGCTTACCGTGATTGCGGATATTGGCCACCCAGCCAGTTGCGGTCATGGTCTGTCCGACCTGCTCTAAACCATAGTTTCCGATAAAAATTTCTTTCATGTTCTTTCCCTCTCAAATCAATTAGTAGCTCCGCCCTATTGTTCAGGATATTAGCTATATTTCCCCATCGTCTTCACTGGACCTACTGCAAAATAAAAAGCTTCCGTCTCTAAAACAGACGAAAGCCGTGGTACCACTGTTATTCGCCGCCCTAAAAGGCAGCCTCTGAACTCGTAACGTGAGCAACGTTTGTGCTTAATCACACAAAAGATTACGAAACATGTTCTTCGGTTTTTGCTTTCTTGGTGCTGCTCTCAGCTATCAGCACTCTCTGTGCAAGTCAGCAAGCCTACTCTGCTCCTCTTTTACTCTTAAATTGTATCTATTATAGTCGAACCCAAGACATTTTGCAAGTGGTTTAAGGCAAATTTGTGATTTTCCTCTGACAGAGAAGCCACAGCTGGCTCTACAACTTGAATCTGATAACCAAGATTATAGGCATCAATCGCTGTATGCAAGACGCAAATATCCGTCAAGACCCCTGTCAAAATAACTGTATCCACTTTTCTTTCCCGCAGGCGGATATCTAAATCCGTACCGGAAAAGGCAGAATAATGGCGCTTATCCATCCAAAAGACCCGAGAGTCTGCTTGATACTTCTCATAAAAATCAGCCAAAGGACCATAAAGATTGCGACCGCTGGTCCCTTTGATATTGTGAGGTGGAAACAGCTTACTCTCAGGGTGAAAGGAATCATTCTCATCATGGGAATCAATAGCAAAGAAGATATAATCGCCTCTGTCAAAAGCTGCCTCTGTCACTTGAGCAATGGCTTCAGAAATTGCCTGAGCGGGCGCTCCTGCTGTCAACTTGCCCTCATCTGCGACAAAATCAACTGTATAATCAATGGAAATCAGTGCTTTAGCCATTAATAGTCCCTCTTTTTAATTTCATCAAAGACATCCGGAATCAGAACTTTCAAATAAGTTCCTTTCATCCCCAGCGAGCGGCTTTCAATAATCCCTGCACTCTCCAGCTTGCGCAAGGCATTAACAATCACTGAGCGGGTAATCCCAATGCGATCAGCAATGACAGATGCAGTCAGCTGGCCTTCATTGCCATTAAGCTCGCCCAAAATTGCTGAAACAGCTCTCAGTTCTGAGTAAGACAGAGTATTGACTGCCATGGTCACTGCCGTCCGGCGGCGGATATTTTTCTCATCCTCTTCCCTCTGGAAGTTAAGCAGCTGGATACCAACCACTGTGCTGGCAATCTCAATCAAAATCAGATCATCGTCCGCAAATTCCTTGTCATTGCGCCAGATAATCAATGAACCCAGACGAATCCCTGACACATGAATAGGAGCAATGGTGGTCAGCCCATCTGGAAACTCATCCTTGGTCTCCACTGGGAAAATCGTCAAATCATGTGCAACTGGCAGATTAGCCTCTGTTTCATAGACCAGATTGGCTTCGTGAACGTATTCCTCTGGGAAATTCTTATCCTGGAAAAAAGCTTCCACACGGTCATTATTGGTCTTGTAGCGCATGAAATAGCCTAAAAGACGGCCCTTGCTGTTGATAATGCAGGCATTGCAGTGGATAATATCAGCCAACTGACGCGTAATAGCGTTGTAGGGTAGTTCTTCCTGCATCTGCTCTTCCGAGCGCTTCAAAATAGACGTAATTTTTCGTGTTTTTTCTAGTAAATTGGCCATGTTTTTACCTCATATTTATTAGCTTCATTGTAACATAAAAGCAGTAAAATTTCAATAATTATCTGAAAATTTTTTATTGAAAAACAATTACATACAATTCGATAAAATAAAGAATTTTTCAAGTATATGACTTGATATATCAAGCCATATTAAACAAAAAACAGTCAAGAATTTGACTGTTTTTGATTGATTTTGTTCTTTCTAATCAAGAGAACGTTTCTTGTAGAACAATTTCATAGCCATGAGCAGAAGCATTTGGCCTGCTAGAAGAAGCCAAGAAGAGTTTTCTCCTGTCTTAGGCAAGACATGACCTGAAGCAGCTGCCTGCTTATGATTTCCAGGGCTAGCACTTCCAGCATCTCCAGTAGTTCCAAGAGCTGTATGCTGAGGATCTCCTACTTGTCCAGTAAGCGGAGAGCGAGCGAAGCGCTCCTCTGTGTGAGCCAAAACAGACTGATAATAGCGAATATCTTCTTCCTTATTTTGTTCTGCATAAGTTTGAGCTAGCAAGTCGTATGTCGCCTTAGCTTGTGCTTGAACTGCAGTTAAAACTGCTACTTTTGCTTCTTGATCTGTTTGAGCTGTAAGAGCCGCTTGGTAAGCTGCCTGAGCTACAGCTAACTTGCTTTTAGCTTGTTCCAAGTTTCCTTCTGCATTTTCAAGATTTGACAATGACTCTTTAGCCTTTTGCAAAGCTGCTTCAGCATCTGTAACAGCTTTTTCAAGGTTAGTCTTTCTTTCTTTTGCTGCATTCAAAACTGCTTCTAGCTGAGCCAACTTATCTGATTCAGTTTTTAGAGCTTCTTGAGCTGCGGCAACTGTTGCTTGAACAGCAGTCAGAGCTTCTTGGGCCTGAGTTAATTTGTCCGCTTTAGTCTTGTCATCCAAGTTTGAGTTTTGCAGAGCCGCTTGTGCTGCTGCCAAAGCTGCTTGATCTGCTGCCAACTTCTCTTGAACTGCTGCAAGAGCTGCTTGAGCCTGAGCAGTTGCTGACTCACCTGCTTGAGCTTGCGCCTGAGCAAGTTGCTGGTTGGCTTGCTCTAAAGCTGCAGCTCTCCGATTATAAGTAGATTGGGCAACTCCCTTAGATGCCAGAGCCAGTTGATTGGCCTTGAAGGCGGCATCATAGGCTGTTTGAGCCTTGGCTACTTCCTGCGGATCTACTTTTGCTGTTGGAGCTTTTCCTGTAATAGGGCTGGCATTGAAGTTCTTTTTGCTAGCATATTTAATCTGATCTTCTGACACCATGGTGAAATGAGCCATAGTGATGTCGCCTTCCATTGAGAAATCAACTCCCAGATAGTTTTTCTGGCGACCAGTATTGAGACCAGAGATAGATGTAGCATGCAGCCATTCGTAGCCATTAAACATGAATTCAACAACAGAATCATAGACCCGTCTCTTCATTTCAGCCACACTCATTTGACTAGCATTTTCTCTCCAGATATAAGCGTTTTCATAGTACTGGAGACCTTTGCTCTCCTGCTCAGCACTTGTGGTCATCAAACCATATTCACGCGCTACGCGGTTAATTCCTCGAGCATCGTGATGGTATTCCTCCATCAAATCCCAGTTCCAGTTGTCTTTGCGGTATTCTGTTGCCACTTTATCAGCGAAATCAATTGAAGACGGTGTCACAACTACTTCACCTGTTCCCATCTGAACACGCAGCTGGTTGATGAGTTCTGAAGCAAACTGTGAAAGTTCCTGACGAACATTCTGTGGAATATTGTTGGTATCAATCAAAGCTTTGCTATCTGTAGGATCAGCCACATAACGATTGAGAGCCTTAGCACTGGCATTCAGTGCAGCAAGTCTCTTTTGAATCTCATTAGTTTTTTGCTCTGATAAATTCGGTGCAACTAGCTCTCTCAAGGCTGCAATGTATTCCGGAGTCATTGACACACGGTTTTTATTGCTAGAAGCTTCAGTAGTAATTTTTCCAGCTTGAGCCTTTTGCAAAGCTTGTTGAGCTTGGTTCAAGTCTGACTGTGTCTTCTCAGCCGCAGCAGTTTTTTCCTGCAAGTTCTTTTGAGAAGCATCACGGGCCGTCTTAGCCTGAGTCTGGTTGGTCTGAGCTTTTGCAACCTCAGCCTGCTTCTGACTGTCAGTCTGACGAGCTGTAGCTACTTTTGCTTGAGCTGTTTCAACAGCAGACTGGTCAGCTGCCACCTTGTCTTGGGCTGCTTTCACATTTTTTTCTGCTTTAGCTGTAGCGTCCCCACTTAGATTAGCCTGAGCTTCCTTCACGTCATTTTGAGCTTTAGCAAGGCGTCCTTCTTGAGTTTTCGCTTGCTCTTGAGCTTCTTTAGTCTTGGCTGCCTGAGTATCGCGCTCAGCTTCAGCCGCCTTAGTTGCTTGGTCAGCTTTAGCCAGTTCTGACTTATTGCTGTCCACTTGAGCTTTTTGATTGCTCTCTTCTTGCCTAGCTGTTTCAATAGCTTCCGGACCAGCTTTATCAGCTGCCTCCTGTGCCCGGTTAGCTTCAGCTTGTGCTTGCTCGACCTGACTTTGAGCCGCAGCAGTATTTGCCTGAGCTTGAGCCAAATCAGCTTTCCCTTGTGCAACATTGCTGTCGGCTTCTTGTACAAGAGCCTGAGCAGCGTCTACCTGTTCTTTCGAAACAGATTCATCCTTCTGTGTGTTTTCTGCCTGTGGTTGGCTTTGACTAACGGGCGCATCAGAATAAGACTGATTATCAACTAATTGATCAGCCTGAACTCCTTCTGCGAGCACCAAAGACAATGCCGCTGCACTGACAGAAAAAGCACTAAGTGTCTTTTTCATTGTCAATATAATCTCCTCCACTTTTTCATCATTGTTAAAAACATTGACAAACACATTCTATCATGTTTGTCTTCTAGAAGGAAGACGCTAACACATTTTTTTAAGCATTTTTGGACAGATGCATAAAAAATGTTGGACAAAATCCTAAAAAATGTCGGTAAAACCGCCTATAATTTTTACCAATCGACCTCAAATTCGGATTCCAGAGCATCTTAATTTTTTTATTTTTGCAATTCAAAGACAGCTGCTGGACTAAAAAATATGTAAAAATAGATAAGAAAAAGGCCGGAACCTTGTCCAGCCTTTTTGTAGCATCTGCTTATTAACGGCGATATTGACGCAAGAAGCGCGTCATTTTCTCTTGGATTTGAGCTAGCTCATCTACTCGAGGCAGATAAACGATGCGGAAATGATCTGGATCCTTCCAGTTAAAGCCTCGTCCATGAACGAGAAGGACTTTCTCCTGCTTGAGGAAATTGAGCACAAACTGCTCATCATCGTCGATATGATACATGTTCCGGTCAATTTTCGGGAAAATATAGAGACCAGCTTTAGGTTTTACAGCTGACAGTCCCGGGATATCCTGAATAGCCTGATAGATGAAATTACGCTGTTCATAGATACGACCACCTGGCAAAAGCAGTTCATCCACAGATTGGTGACCGCCAAGTGAGGTTTGGACGACCTGTTGAGCCAAGACATTGGAGCACAGGCGCATGTTGGAGAGCATGTTCAACCCTTCAATATAACCCTTAACATGATGCTTAGGTCCAGATAGCACCATCCAACCAACACGGAAGCCTGCGATGCGGTGCGACTTGGAAAGACCATTCATGCTGACACAGAAGATATCAGGAGCCAGACTAGCCACAGACGTATGGACATTGCCATCCATCACCATGCGGTCATAAATTTCATCCGCAAAAATAATGAGATTGTTCTGGCGAGCAATTTCCACAATCTCCAGCAGCAGTTCCTTAGGATAAAGTGCTCCCGTTGGATTGTTAGGGTTAATGATAATGATAGCCTTGGTATTAGATGTGATTTTTGACTTGATATCGTCAATATCTGGATACCATTCTGCCTGCTCATCACAAACATAGTGAACAGCATTCCCACCAGCCAGACTGACTGCAGCCGTCCAGAGTGGATAGTCTGGCATCGGCACCAGCACCTCGTCCCCGTCATCAAGCAAGCCCTGCATGGACATGACAATCAGCTCGCTGACACCATTTCCCAGATAAATGTCATCAATATCTACATTAGGAAAATTCTTAAGCTGGCAATATTGCATAATCGCCTTACGGGCTGAAAAAATCCCCTTAGAGTCAGAGTAGCCCTCACTGTCACGCGCATTCATAATCAAATCATGAATGACCTCATCTGGAGCGGTAAAACCAAATTCAGCCGGATTCCCTGTATTAAGGCGGAGAATCTTTTCACCATTGGCCCGCATGCGCATAGCTTCATCCAAAACCGGACCGCGAATATCATAGGCAACATGTTCCAGCTTGCTGGACTTGTCAAATTCTTTCATTCTTATTTTTCCTCTATTCATCAGAATGTTATCATTATACCACCAGAAAAAGCGATTGACAACAAAAAAATAAGCTCACTTTTCACGCGATTATGAAGCGATTTATAAGATAAAGAGCACTATTCCTTTTCTAACCCCTCAGAGTAAAGGAATCTTTTTCTGCTTGTAATTTTCTGACAGCATTTCCATTTTATCTTTACTTTTTTTCTGAAAAGGGTTACAATAGAAACAAGAAAATAGTTGCAAATCACTCGGACGTTATGGACTGATTGATTTTTGGTCAGCCCAATCATTCTGTGAATGATGCGACGTCCTTTGCCGACCATTTTAGAGGAGGTAGCTCTATGACTCAGAAATATGAAAACATTATGGTTGCTGTGGATGGTTCTCACGAATCCGAACTAGCTTTTGAAAAAGGTGTTAACGTAGCTCTCCGAAACGGTTCTCGTCTCACTATCGCCCACGTCATTGACACCCGGGCTTTGCAAAGTGTCTCAACCTTTGATGCAGATGTCTACGAGGACTTACAGGAAGATGCTAAAAAGCTGACAGCAGAACTGAAAGAAAAGGCTCAAAAATCTGGTATCAAGTATGTTGACATTGTCATTGAGATGGGCAATCCCAAGACTCTCTTGGCTACAGATATCCCAGAAGAGCACAAGGTAGATCTGATCATGGTCGGTGCTACCGGTCTCAATGCCTTTGAACGGCTGCTAGTCGGTTCTTCCTCCGAATATATCCTGCGCCACGCCAAGGTTGACTTGCTGGTGGTCAGAGACCCAGAAAAAACTTTATAAAAACTAGAGCAGATGTGTAGTACACATCTGCTCTAGTTTTTTTGTTTATGAGAGGGATGATGATTATGATACGAAAAGGGCAAGGAAAGCATCCTACCCTAAATTCTTTATACTAGATTAATCTTCTAAAATCACAGGAAAAGTATCTTCCCCTCTGTGCATTTTTTCTTCCATTTATTTTCATAAGCAAAATCCTGTGATTTTAAAGTTTCACTAACAATTTTTTTGAATTCTGCTTTGTTCATTTGTAGGCGGAATCTAAATATTCCTTTACTGTCAAAGGAAGTCTTCGTTTTAAGTGAGGATACATTTCCAAATAGTCATCAATCCCTTTCTCAAAGGCTGGTTTAATAAACTTCTCTGTATTCTCTGAAAGACTTTCCTTCGTCAGATCAGATAGTTTATAATCTCCAAGCATTTTGTCGTTATCATTGTAAACAAAGCGACCTCCAAAATCTCCAAAGCCATGACTCAACTTCTCTAATTTTTCATGAAGCTTTTTTATAAAAAAGCCGTAATTGATATAAAAAGAGTTCTCAAAGTTAGATTTTTGAAAGCCAACAAATACCTTTAAATCAGTATTTTCAAATGTATAATATTTATTTTCATAAGCAAAATTTTGTGATTTCAAAGTTTCGCCAACAATTTTTTTGAATTCTGTATTATTCATTAAAAATTAGAAGCCCAGATATTCTTTCACACGTTTTTTACAAAGAAACTTGAAGTGAGGGTACAACTCAAAATAGTTTGCTAGTCCATCATCAAAGGCAGGATGAATCAACATTTTGATATTACTATTAATAGAAGCCACTAAACTTTCTGAGGTTATCTTCTCTAGATTATAGCTATCTAGGTTCTGATAAACAAATCTACCACCAAAGTCTTCCAAACCTTGTTTATATAGAGGTAATTTCCCATCATAAATGCCTTTGATTAAAAAGCCGTAATTGATATAGAAAGAGTTCTCAAAGTTAGATTTTTGAAAGCCAATAAATACCTTTAAATCAGTATTTTCAAATGTATAATATTTATTTTCATAAGCAAAA
>NZ_ALKI01000007.1:0-178321 GCF_000286495.1 Streptococcus sp. AS14 | reverse complement strand
GATTAACAAGCTGCAAGAGAAGTTTCCTTATGAGATTTCCGGTGGCCAGAAGCAGCGGGTAGCAGTGGCTCGAGCCATCATCACAGATCCTGAGATTCTGCTGGCAGACGAGCCGACAGGAGCCTTGGATTCCAAGTCTTCGGCAGCGTTGTTGGATGTCTTTGACGATATCAATGCACGAGGTCAAACTATTCTCATGGTAACCCACTCAACGGCAGCGGCTAGCCGCGCCAAGCGGGTGCTCTTTATCAAGGATGGGATTCTCTACAACCAAATCTTCCGTGGTGACAAGACCGAGCGACAGATGTTCCAAGAGATTTCCGATACTCTGACAGTTATGGCAAGTGAGGTGAAAGACTAGTGTTTCGATTAGCAGCAAAATTGGCGGTATCCAATCTGATTAAGAACCGCCGTCTCTATTATCCTTTTGCACTGGCTACCTGTGTGGCTGTAGCCATTTCTTATATTTTCAACTCCTTGGCTTTTAATCCCAATCTATCCAAAATGACAGGTGCCAGCTCTGTTATCCTCGTTTTGGTCCTAGGGGTTGTTATTGTAAACATCACAGCTGGAATTATTGTCTTTTATGCCAATCAATTTGTTATGAAGAATCGCTCCAAGGAGCTAGGGCTTTACGGCATGTTGGGGCTCAATAAACGCCATCTCTTTGTTATGACCTTTATTGAGCTGCTAATTTTCGGCCTAGTGGCTGTGAGCTTGGGGCTGACTATTGGTGTACTCTTTGACCAGCTGATTTATGCCTTTCTGCTCAAGCTCATGGGTACCAAGGTGGTTCTGGTTTCGACATTTCAACCTTTTGTATTGGTATTGATTATCATTTTCTATGCTTTTGTATTTTTCTGCTTGCTGATCAAAAATGGCTTTTACTTAAGAAAGTTTGATGCTCTACAATTAGTCAAAGAAAAAAATAGCGGGGAGAAAAAGAGTCGCTTTTTACTCTTGCGAACTATTATTGGTATGTCTTCTCTCGCTTTTGGATATTATCTTGCTTTAGGTGTATCTAATCCGATGGCAGCCATTATCATTTTCTTCGTGGCCGTACTTTTTGTTATTCTAGGGACTTATCTGCTTTTTAATGCAGGGACGACTGTTTTTTTACAATTTTTGAAAAAGAAAAAGACATTTTATTATCAGCCTGATAACATGATTTCGGTATCTAATCTAATTTTTCGAATGAAGAAAAATGCAATCGGTTTAGCGACGATTTCTATTTTGTCGACAATGGTTTTGGTTACCTTATCTGGTGGAGCTAACATTTATGCTGGCGGTGATTATATGCAGAATGCCATGTTCCCGCATGATTTCAGTATCCAAGGAAAAGAAATAACAGGTGAGGTGCTGGACCAAGCTTTGACAGAGTTTGTTCAAGAGCAGCAGCTACAGATTAGTAAAAAAGTTATTTACCAGTATTATACGATAGGAGTTAGCGGTCGAACTGGTAATCAGCTAGATATTTATTCTAAGGGACAGAAATCATTCACTCCAAATCTTTATATTTTGGCCATTTCTGAGAGTGATTATCAAGGAATGACGGGTCAAAATCTTCAGCTTAAAGATGATGAAGTAGCCATATTTGAGCAAGGACTGGAACTAGATAGCAAAAAAGATTTACAGCTAGCTGATAAAAATTTGAAAATCAAGAAAAAATTAAAGGAAGATTTCGTTTTCGGTAATCTACCCGATCCGATGAATATGATAGTGCCTGAAAGAATCTATATGGTGGCTAAAAATCCGAGTCAAATCTTTTCTTCATTGATGAACGATTACGCTGTCAATGTTAACTATTATGGAGGATTAAATCTCAAGCTTCCAAAAGAAGAACAGAGAAAACTCAAAGAAGCCTACCAAGAAAAGCTAAGCAGTTTTAATACCACCTTACCTGAAAATCAAGGTATTTATGGTTCGGTGACAGCCTTTGATAAGCAAGAAATAAAAGGAATGCTAGGCGGCATGTTCTTTATTGGAATTTTCCTATCAATCGTTTTTATGCTTGGAACTGTTCTTATCATCTACTACAAGCAGATTTCTGAAGGCTATGAAGATCGAGAAGGCTTTGTTATTTTACAAAAGGTTGGATTGGATGAAAAACAAATTAAGCAAACAATTCGTAGGCAGATTCTGATAGTCTTCTTCCTACCCATAATCTTTGCCTTTCTTCATTTGGCATTTGCCTATCACATGTTGAGCTTGATTTTATCTGCTTTAGGGGTGCTGAATGCCACACTTATGTTAGTAGTGACTCTGGGTATCTGCGCTCTATTTATTGCAGTATATGTTGGTGTTTTTCTCATTACATCTCGCAGCTATCGTAAAATTGTGGCCATGTGATAGCAGAGACAGGCATCATATACCTTTCATCTATTTTAAAGACTTAGGCTGAGATTTCTCTCAGCCTTTCTTTTCGGTATTTTTCTGAGAAGGATTCCTAAAAGGGAGGAAATATGATAAAATAGGGCGTTAATGCAATTAGGAGAATAAAAATAGATGAATATATTTAGAAAAAAAGATGCTAGCAAGGATAGAACGGGCATGCGCCGTCACTTGAAAATTCCTGATCTGATTTTGCTTGGTATTGGAGCCATGGTAGGAACTGGGATTTTCACCATCACAGGGACTGGAGCGGCCAAATATGCTGGGCCTGCTCTGACCATCTCGATTGTCATTTCAGCCCTTTGTGTGAGTATTTCGGCCCTTTTTTACGCTGAGTTTGCCTCACGGATTCCGGCCAATGGCGGAGCCTACAGTTATATCTATGCGGTTTTGGGGGAATTTCCTGCTTGGCTGGCTGGCTGGCTGACCATCATGGAGTTCATGACCGCTATCTCAGGTGTTGCCTCTGGCTGGGGCTCTTATCTGAAAGGATTGCTCAGCGGCTTTGGTATCCAGCTGCCGGCAGCCCTGAATGGTACCTTCAATCCCAAAGCAGGTACTTATGTGGACTTGCTGCCCATTCTGGTCTTGGTCTTTGTTACGGGAGTTGTCCTTCTGAACTCCAAGGCAGCCCTGCGCTTCAACTCAGCCTTGGTTGTCTTGAAATTCTCAGCCTTGGCACTCTTTATCATTGCAGGATTTTTCTTCATCAAACCAGAAAATTGGTCTAATTTTGCACCTTTTGGTTTTGGAGAAATTTATGGCGGCAAGGTCGGCATCATGGCTGGGGCTTCACTCATGTTCTTTGCTTTTCTAGGCTTTGAGTCCATTTCCATGGCGGTTGATGAAATCAAGGAGCCCCAAAAGAACGTTCCGCGTGGAATCGTCTTATCCTTGAGCATCGTGACCATTCTCTATATTTTGGTGACCTTGGTCTTGACTGGGATTGTCCACTATAGCAAGCTGGATGTCTCAGATGCGGTAGCCTTTGCCCTGCGCAGCGTCGGACTTGGTTGGGCAGCTAACTATATCTCTGTCGTCGCTATTTTGACTCTGATTACCGTCTGCATTTCCATGACCTACGCCCTGTCGCGGATGATTTACAGTATTGCGCGTGATGGTCTCTTGCCTCGCTCTTTCAAGAAATTGACAGAGACCAGTCGGGTGCCAAAGAATGCAACGATTCTGGTAGGGATTGCCTCAGCTGTCTGTGCCGGTATCTTCCCCTTGGCTAGCATCGCCTCTTTCCTCAATATTTGTACCTTGGCCTATCTGATTTTATTGGCACTGGCTGTTTTGAAATTGCGGAAAGATCAAGGAATGCCCAAAGCTGGAGAATTTAAAACGCCTCTAGTACCTCTGACACCGATTTTGTCCATTATCATCTGTCTGTCCTTTATGACCCAGTATACTAAGGAAACCTGGCAAGCCTTTGGAATTGCCCTAGCGCTGGGAAGTCTTATCTATGGATTTTATGGTTATCGAAACTCTGAAATCGCTGTAAAAGAGGAGTAGGGATAAAGTATTGATATTAAAGAGAAAGAAGAAATAGAAAAGAATGAAAAAACTTAACCTAACCCAAAAGAAGAAAATCTGGCTCTTTACCCTTGCTTTTATCGCCCTGATCTTATTGGCGATTGTGATTAATATTCAGCTGAACCAGCCCGAAGATATGAATGCTGAGTATGTTCGGCTTTGGAAGACAACTTGGCATGAGAAAAATAAAGACTGGCTCTATCCACTGAAAAATATCTGTCTTCTTATTCTGGCAGTTCTAGCTGGGTCTGGTTTGATGATTGCATTTTCCAAGAGTGAGAAATGGAAATAAGCTTCTGTAGATTTAAATAAAATCATCTTACAAAAATGTAAGATTGACGATGATAAATGTAAGGTAGAGACATGGAAAACGTGTCTCTATTTTGCTATAATCAGCTCAGGAATCCTCACAAGAAAGGTTGTGTGATTATGAAAAAAGTCCTTTTAGGTTGCTTGGGAACGGTGCTGATTTTGCTTGCTCTTTTAATAGGTTTTCTGGCCTACTTTGGTCCAGACTACGGCATTTTTCTTTTTCCACCTAGTCCGCAGGACTACGCTCGCTCGGTTGTGAAAAAGCTTGATTTCGGTCTTTATACGGACAAAGATTGGGAAAATGAGAAAAAGAAAGCCTTAGAGAAGCTTGGATCAGCCAAGACTTATCAAGATACCTATCCCGTCTTGGAAGAATTAACCAAAGAGGCTGGCGGAAAGCATTCTTATTTTTTAAGTCCACAGGATAATCCCGAAAATAGTCCAGAAAGCAAAAATCAGCCTGAAGTGCAGAATCGGGAGGGAATTCTCTATTTAAAAGTTCCTGCTTTCACTGGTGATGCACAGGCAACGAAGGCTTATGCCAAGAAACTGTCAGCAGCTCTTAAAAGGGATGACTATCAGGCGGTTCTTGTGGATCTGAGAGATAATACCGGCGGGAATATGTATCCGATGATTGCGGGCCTGTCCTCTCTTTTGCCTGATGAAGATCTCTTCCAATTCGTTGAAAAAAATGGAAGCAAGAGCGCGGTTTCTCGATCAGATATTCTGAAGCAGTTTGGTCTGGAGCAGACTGATGAGAAAGCAAAGAAAGTGCCAATAGCCGTCCTTACCAATGAACGTACAGGAAGCTCAGGAGAAATGACTGTTTTAGCTTTTAAGGGACTGGAAAACGTTAAAATATTTGGTCAGCCAACGGCAAGCTATACTACGGGAAATAATTATTATCAACTGTATGATGGAGCGGTTTTGCTCTTGACTACCTCGAGTATCCTAGATCGCACGGGCAAGCTTTATGAGAATGAGGCAATTCAGCCCGATGTCCTAACAGACCAGCCTTTAGAAGAGGCGGAGTCTTGGTTGAAGGGACAGATAGGAGAATAGTTCATTGAAAGCAGTCAAAGAGACTGCTTTTCTGCTATAATAAAGAGAAGAACGAGGTGACAAATGATTCGTAAAGTAAAACTAAGTGACGCCGCAGCCATTCAGCGGCTCAATGCTGAGTGTCTGGGCTATGACTTCGATAGGGAAGCGACGGAGGCTCAACTGAAGAGGCTGCTAGAGAATGACCAGCATTTGATTTTGGTAGTTGAAGAAGACGGTCAGGTCATAGGCTACGCTCATGCTGCTAGCTACGACTGTCTCTATTTTCCGTCCTTGCTCAATCTCTTGGCTTTGGCCGTCGCTCAGGATTTTCAAGGGCAGGGACATGGCAGAGCGCTGATGCAAGCTTTGCGTGAAGAGGGAAAAGCAGCAGGCTACACAGGAATTCGGATTAATTCAGGCATTTCCCGCTCATCAGCCCATGAATTTTACCACAGCCTTGGTTGCAGTGAAAAAGCAGACCAGAAACGATTTTATTGGGAGTTTTAGAGAAAGGAGGAGTAGATGATGATTGAACCGCTAACCCAGCAGCATGCTTTGGAAATTGCTAACGACTGGCATTACGAGGTGCCTTATGATTTTTATGATATGAAAAATGACCTGGAGGATTATGAAGAAATGGTTTCCCCTGAAATGCGTGGGGATCGTTATTTTCAAGTCCTGAGAGAAGGGGAACTCTATGGATTTTTCTGCTTAGAGCAGAAAGGAGAGCGAATTTTGGAGCTTGGTTTGGGGACGAAGCCGGAGCATTGCGGAAAAGGTCAGGGTGCTACATTCTTGCAGGAAATTCTGGACTTTATCATAGAAAATTTTGCACCCCAAGTCATCAGGTTATACGTGGCTGACTTCAATCACCGAGCCCAGCAGCTTTATCTCAACATGGGCTTTGAAGTGGTGAGGCGCATTCCGCAGGAAAGCAATGGCGATATTCATCTCTTTGTGGATATGGTGAAGAAGGTCTAATTTTAGACTTTGTTGCAAAGTAGCAGATAAACCTGTTGACAGTCAAGCAAAAGTCGTCCAATATACTTATGACTGCTGAAGGCTAGCAGGGAATTTATAAATGAATATCAATAAACAAAAGGAGAAAACCATGACATTAGATAGATTTTACAGTCCTTAAAGGAGAGAATGCCTTTATAAGAATATTGTTAGGAATTCATTATTTAGGCTTAACTAAAGCAATTACAAATAGGAGTATATAAAAATGAAAAAGAAAAACATTGTCATCATTAGTATTATTTTAGTAGTGCTATCGTTAGCATCAGGATACTATTTCTTAGTTTTTGCCCCTCATCAAAAAGCTGTTTCAAATTTTAATAAATCAGTAGAGATGCTAAAAAATTATAACAAAAATATAGAGGAACAGGTAGATTCTGCAACAAAATTGATAAAAGATAAGGCTGAGCCTCTAGAAGCTGTCACTTTAGAAGAATTAAAAACAAGTATATCAAATACTAAAAAAGAAATTCGTAAAGTGCCAAAAATGAAGACTAGTACCTCAGAGATTGAAAAACAAGCCAAAGCTATTGCCGCTCCTGTAGACTACTCAGAAAGTCAGAAAAATTTATCTGAAAAAATGGCTAACTACCAGAAAAGCGTTAAACAGTTGAAACAGATTACGAATCCGGGGAGTTCATTTGTAGAGGAAAGACTGAGAGAAATAGATACAGTGACGGAGATCCAATCTGCTACGGAAAATCATGATCCGAATGGTCATTTGAATAAACAGGGTGGCTACACTGCATCAGTCTATTTTTCTGATAATCAGGTGACAGAATCGGTAGAGGGTGTTGACATTGTTGATAAAGGAACTGATGTAGGTGGAAATGTGGAAGTCTATAGAAGCAAAGAGGACGCAGAGAAACGAAACACCTACCTATCTGCCTTTGATGGGAATGGGATTCTAAACCCAGGTTCTCATTATGTTTATGGTACTATTGTTATTCGAACTTCTCGTCACTTAACAGCTAGCCAGCAAACAGGATTAACGGAAAAAATATATCAAAAGCTAATTGAAATAAAATAATTCGCTATACAATGAAAAGTCCATCGGCTGATAATGTATTGTTTTAGAGCAATCAAGAACCTAATATCAGTATTTTCAAAAGCTCAAGCATTTAATTTTAGGGTGAGTCGAAAAGATTGATTTTATAACCAAAAGGCTTGAAGCTGTTAATATTTTTTAGCATGAAGCGCATAATTTCTAAAACTTAAACAAGTCAGCTATATCAAATACACTAAAGAGTGAAAGGAAACAAAATGACCTATAAACAAGATTATCTGGATGATATTCTGATCCGTATTGCCTACCATTCTAGCGGGATTGAGGGCAACACTATATCTCTTCCTGAAACCGTCAGTATCATCTTGGAAAGCACCTTGCCAGGGAAGCACAAGAGTATTAGAGAGTTCTACGAGATAGAGAACCACAAGCAGGCCTTTTCTTTGTTGCTGGATAGCTTAGCTAATAACGCCCCCTTGACTGTGGGGCTGGTCCAAGATTTCCACGCGCTATTGACAGACCGCCTGCAGCACGATAGAGGGCAGTTTAAAACTGTTCAGAATGCCATCATAGGAGCTGAGTTTAAGACGGCTTCACCAGAGGAAACGCCTTTCCTAATGGCTCAATGGGCAGACAATACAGCTTATAGACTAGATGCGGCAAAGAGTGAGCGTGAGATAGTAGAGATATTGGCTGATACTCATATCCAGTTTGAGCGTATTCACCCTTTTAGCGATGGGAATGGACGTACTGGCCGCTTGGTTCTTATGTACTTAGCTATGAAGTACCTAGGTGCTCCGGTCATTATCAGAAAGGATGACAGGGCGGAGTATATGGAGCTTTTAGCTGCTCAAAACATCCAAGGGCTGGCCAACTTATTGCAGCAGTCACTAGATGACGAAAAGGAGAGAATGAGCCAGTTTTAGCAATGAACTATTTTTGCTATAAAAAATTAAAAAGCAATCATCAATGGAGTGATTATACAAGATGAGTAGCTGAAAATCGCTGGTGGAGTTTAAAACAAAAAAACAATGTTCGCAAAGTTTGGCTACTATAAGCGTGAGAAAATCATTTAAGATAGCGACAACACCCGTACAATCGTAGATGTAAAAGGATAAAGAAAAAAAGGCTGTTTCATACTACGAAAAAGCTATAAATGGCCTATGAGTCCACAAAAAGGTGAACAAATTTAAAAACCACCTCATTTCAGAGGTTAGAAAACCTTATCAAATCAAGGTTTATAGAAGATAAAGGAGAAAACCATGACATTTGAAGAAATTTTACCAGGCCTTAAGGCCAAGAAAAAGTATGTTCGTACAGGTTGGGGTGGAGCAGAGAACTACGTCCAGCTCTTTGACACGATTGAGCAGAATGGGGTGGCTCTTGAAGTGACACCTTATTTCCTCATCAATGTTTCAGGTGAAGGGGAGGGTTTCTCCATGTGGAGTCCGACTCCTTGTGATGTCCTTGCGACAGATTGGGTGGAAGTAGATGACTAAAACAGTACTAGTGACGGGGGCTAGCTCTGGTATTGGTAGAGCTCAAGCCCAGAGCTTTTTGGAAAATGGTTACCGAGTTTACGGGGTGGACAAGGATGAAAATCCTGGCTTTCTAAATGAGCTTCGTTTTGTCAAGTTGGATTTGACTGGGGATTTGACACCACTCTTTACTAGCTTACCTGAGGTGGATATTCTCTGCAATACAGCAGGTATCTTGGACGATTATCGTCCCCTGCACGAGACCAGCGACGAGGACTGGGACCATATTTTTACGCTCAATCTGACCGCTACCATGAAAATCACCCGCTTTTACCTGCAGAAAATGCTGGAGAAAAAGTCTGGTATCATCATTAACATGTGCTCAATTGCTAGCTTTCTGGCTGGCGGAGGCGGTGTTGCCTATACAGCCTCTAAGCATGCTCTGGCTGGCCTGACCAAGCAGATAGCCTTAGACTATGCGGATAAAAATATCCAAGTGTTTGGCTTAGCACCAGGCGCAGTCAAGACAGCCATGACTGCCACAGATTTTGAGCCAGGCGGACTAGCAGACTGGGTTGCTGAGGAAACGCCGATCAAGCGCTGGCTGGATCCTCAGGAAGTGGCAGACATCAGCCTCTTTCTAGCCAGTGGTAAGGCATCTGCTATGCAGGGCGAGATTATCAAAATCGACGGCGGCTGGAGTTTGAAGTAAGGAAATAGAATGTTTAAATGGGAAAAACGCAAGAGAGTTTATCTGCTTTGTCTAGCTCTGCTATTTCTTATCTGGTTAAACAATACAAGCCTCTTTTCTAATAAAGAGAGACAGGAATATAAAATCCTAGCCCATCGAGGACTTGCGCAGACTTTCGATGAATCTAAAGCGGACTGGGACAGCAATACGGCAGCCATGATTGACCCGCCTACGCATCCCTATCTGGAGAACACCATTTCTTCGATGCAGGCGGCTTTTGACCTAGGAGCGGATGCAGTGGAGTTTGATGTGAAATTGTCCAAAGACAAGCAACTGGCAGTCTTTCATGATGCAACTCTCGAATTCAAAACTGGCATTGAGGGAGAAATTCAGGACTACACGATGGCTGAGCTCAAAAAGATGGATATCGGTTACGGTTATACGGCTGATGGCGGAAAAACCTATCCTTTTAGAGGAAAAGGAGTCGGTCAGATGCCCACAATAGATGAGGTTTTTGAGTCTTTTCCCGACAAGGAGTTTGTGATTGAGGTCAAAGACGGGAAATTAGAAACCTATAAAGTCTTGTGGGAGAAACTAAAAATGCTTTCGCCCGAAAGGCTAAATAAACTCAGTGTCTGCGGGGCAAGCGAGGAAGGCGTTCATTGGTTGCGCAGTCAAAGCAGCAGCCTCAAGCTCTTGTCGAAGAAGCGCATGCTTAAGGCTCTTATCCAATATGAACTATTGGGCTTTACGGGCTATATCCCTGAGGAAATGAAAAATGCAGAGCTGCGTATTCCTTTGAAATATGCCAGATTCTTATGGGGTTGGCCAAATAAATTTATGGAAAGAATGGAAGCAGTCAATACACGGGTTGAGCTAACAGCTGGTGGCAGCGATTTATCAGAAGGTTTCGATCATATCCATAGTCTAAAAGATATTCCCGAAGGCTTTGACGGCTATATCTGGACGAATAAAATCAATGAACTGCATCTGAAAGAAGACAAAAAATGAAGGTGAAAAATATTTTTTTCCAATACTGGACCAAAAATATGGTGATTTATGGCTTGGATGCTGGTCTAGGGCAGTTCTTTATGAACGCGCCTGAGACATCCTGCCTTTACCAACTAGGAAATTTCATCTTTCCGGCTGGTCAGGTGGATCCGGATTTGTGGCAGGAATTTAGCAAAAAATATAGTTTAGCTGACAAGGTCATTATCTCCGAGAAGCGCAGTTGGCAAGAGTTTCTGGATAGTCAGAGTGAGCTGCACCGATTCACTCGCTATGCTTTTGCGGACAGTGCTGAGTTTGACACAGAGACTTTGGAGAAATGGCAAATCAGTCTACCTGCAAACTACTACCTCTGTCCGATTGATGAGGAGGGTTATGAGCGTTTGGCTGAGGAAGTCTGGTCTCAGGATTTGCAGGGTGACTTTTCCGATTTTGACCATTTTCAAGCGGCGGGTGGCTTTGGTTTTTTACTCTATTCAGGAGAGGAAATCATCGCTGGCGTATCGACAGGATTGGTCTATCATGGAGCTCTTGAGATTGAAATTGCTACCAAGCCAGCCTATCAAAGGCAGGGCTTGGCCAAAATCTTGGGTGCCCAGATGATTTTAGAAGCTCAAAAACGCTCACTCTTTCCTCTCTGGGATGCGCACAATGAAGCCTCCAAAAAAGTTGCAGAAAGCTTGGGCTATCAGTGTCTAGGAGTTTATCCGGCTTATGAATGGAAAGGGACTTTTGACCAATGAAGAAAAACCAAACCTATTTCTTAAAAGACATCATTGAGGCTGTAAAATCGGAAGAGCTAGATGATGATTTCTGTTTGTATGCTAAGGAAAATGGAGAACTGAATTTTCAGGACAGCTACTTGCTTCCTTGTTGGTAAAGTTTTTGTCCTTTAGGGCAAAAATCATGGCTATTGTTATCATTAAAGCAAACCAAAAGGCGGGAATGAGAATAGGAGAAAGCATTTCGCGAAGGGCTGGTGCAATAGCGCTGAGTAGCCGACTAAGGAGAATTCCTGTTAAGGGAGTTGTTAGGGCAAACCAGCGCGGGTAAGCCGTTTTCTTACTCAAAACGAGGATAACAATAAATAGGAGAAGTACAGCCATAAGTACGAAATAAATAAGCAGAAAGTTATTTTTCACTATTGAAAAGCTTTCTAGTAATTTTGCAATATCGGCAGAGGGATTATGGGCATACAGCCGCGAAGTGGCGGCAAAATAGAAATAGCTGGTGTGGAGGAAAACACAGACAGTCATGAGAATCCAAGCTCCTATTATTCCTAGCCATTTTTGTCTCAGCCCGATAGAGAGGATATAGACGCCCATTCCTAAAAGCGGGAAAAGAAGTAAGGCATAGCCTGCAAAATCAACTTTCCAAGCTGCTAAATCAGGCATGTGCTGCCAAAATCCCTTTCCAAAACCGTCAGAGATAGCAATCAATATATCTGCAACATAAATCAGCCAGCTTCCTAAAATAGACCAGGGAGCCCAGCGACGGATCGTTTTTTGAGTCATAAGCGCCTCCTTTAGACTTGTGTTGCTAACATTTTACCAAAGGTTTGTTACGGAAGCAAGTCTCGAAATGCCTAGAGGCTATAAAATGGTGTCTGCTTTCTATGTAAGGGGATGAAATGATTTCAGAAAGTGTGGGAAATGTTTGATTTTTGGGCTCTTTGTCAACTGTAGTGGGTTGATGAGAAGTTATAATCTGGAGAGGACTAAATCAGTCCTCTCCTTTTTGATGTTCAAAGCGATGAGGATTCTAGTTTTAAAATTGTCAAAGTTCCGAAATCCGAAAGCGTTTCGCTTGATGACTTTGATGAGGTTGTTAGTAGCTTCTAGTTTTATGTTTGAGTAGGGCAGTTCCAGTGCGTTCAGGATCTTATCCTTGTTTTTCAAGAAGGTCTTAAAAACAGTTTGAAAAATAGGATTTACATAAGAAATAGTATCTTCAATGAGTCCAAAGACAAGTAAGGGAGCAGGAGCTGGAGTTGATTTATTACGGTGAAGATTTTGCGGATGTTCTCTTGTCAGTTATGGAGCAGAAAGCAGAAGCAACTGATCAAGAGTGTTTACAGGCTCTGCTTTACTATTATGAGCATGATGACTTTATGGATTTTGATAAAGATACAGTTTTGTAGGAAGATGTTTATAAACAATAATTATCATTTTAGAAAGACAGGAGAAATGATGACCCCAAAAGAAATGTGGCAGGCATACAAGAAAATCAATCCGGCGATTGGTGACGAGATTGATGCCTGGGCCTTCGGTGTCCAAGCAGACCAACTGGCTGATTTGGTGCTTCGTGGTGAAAAGACAGCGACGGCTTCGGTCTATGAGCTCTATAAGTTTGAAAATGAGCCTCTACCTCAAGTAGGAACTTTCGATATCATACTAGACAGCCGGAATAGAGCCGTCTGTATCATCGAAATCACCAAAGTCTCTGTGCTGCCTTTTAATGAGATTTCAGCCGAACACGCTTTTAAGGAAGGAGAAGGAGACAAATCCTTGGCCTACTGGCAGCAAGTCCATGAGGAATTTTTTACGGAGTGTCTGGTGGAAGCCGATTTGGAATTTTCCCAAGAAACGGGTGTCGTCCTAGAAGAATTTCGCAAGGTCTATCCGCTGGATCAAGCTTAAGTCTATTTTTGAATAGGCTTTTTGTTTGTCCTTGATAAATCGAAACAAAAATGTTACTATTAGGTATATAAAGAAATCGTGATTTGGAGGAGAAATGGATAAATTAATTTTAGGCTTACTCATGATAAAACATTTTACAGTTTATGAAATTCGTCAGGTGATGCGGCAAAATTTCAGCTCCATGTGCAGCGATAGTCTGGGAAGTATCCAAGCAGCCTTAAAAAAACTGTCCCAGCAAGGAGCAGTGACTTATTCGGAGTACGTAGAAAAAGGAAAAATGAAAAAGGAATATGCCATTACTGCTTCTGGACGAATCTTGTTTTTGGAGTGGCTTAAAACACCTATCGACATGAGCAAGAACAAAAATATGGACTTGGGGAAATTCCTCTTTATGGGTTATCTACCTAAGAAAGAGCAGCTCCAGATGCTGGATTTGACTATTGAGGGACTGGAAGTTGAAGTCCAAGAGTTTGAAGCTGTCAAAGACGCGATTCGTTTTACGGAGGAGCAGGAAAAAGTAAAGGCCTATCTAGAGCAGAACAGCCATCTGGCTACAGAGCTGATAGAGACCAGTCAGGCGGCTGATTTAGCTGAAAGTATTTCCCAGATTGGCTATTTTGAAATGAAGACGCTCGAATTTGGGCTGGATTCGGCCCGCTTTCAGTTGGATTGGTTTAGCAAGCTTCGCCAGCAGTTGGCTGAAAATGAGAAAGAGGACTGAGATACTAAGTATTCGAAAAGTAGTGGATACTTGCCTTGTTGATACATATGGCAATGGCTTTGAGAGTTTGAAAAACCAATTAGCATTTCTTCCGCTACAGGATATATTGAATATCTGTTAGTAGATGCGGCTTATCGGGACCAAGGGATTGCCGGTCAGCTTCTGAAAAAGGATTTAAAGAACTGATTTGGATGGAGCGACTGGCCAATAAAGAAGAAAATCTTAATGGGAAGACAGAAAGTGATTAAAGCCTGCAATCTATATAAATCCATAAGGCCAAAGAAACTAATTTTTTAACAGTCTTCAAAGACCGTTTCTGAAAATGATTGAAAATAGCTCTAAAAAAGCTTATAATATAAGCTATAAAATGACAGAAGGCTTCTAGGAGGATTGATTTTGAAGAAGGTTCATTTTTTTATCATTTACGGCTGTGTCTGCTTTGTACTGATTGGCGGAACCTTTCTCTATACTTACTTTAAGCCTGGAGGAATCGCAGAAGCTCTTGAATCCCGCTTTAAGCTATCGGCCGTAGTGGATGCATCTTTGAAAAAATTCGATCATGATAGTTTCTACATGGATCGGCTGTCTGAGTCGACTTATCTAGAAGGCAACAAAAAAAGAAAAGCCAAGACGGTTAAACAGCTGACTGTCTCAGATTCACCTTATTTAGCTAAGCTTTACGAAACCTATGATGATCAAGAACTGACCCATTATTTCAGCGAAGATCGGATGTACTTGGAAGAAAAGGATGGATTTGAGACCATTGATGACACTGAGTCACGGAAACATATTGATGGCTATTCGGGCATGTCCTCTTTTAAGGCTTTGCTGCAGGTCATGGTAGATAATGAGTCAGAACTGACTAAGAAAAAAGTGGACGGGGGCTATGAGTTTTCGGTGACAGCAGAAGGTGATTTGGCCTATGACCTTATCGATGCCTTCTACTATGCTTATAATGATGAACATTATGATACGACCATCGATATTGAGAAGTGTCAGGTTGCCTTTGTGGTTGACCCTAAGACTCGGACCATCCGCTCTATTGATATGACCATGGATTTGGATGAAGATACAGCCTTAGATGGAGAATTGATTTACTTCAAGCAGCGGGCTGTTTTCAAGGACTATGGCAAAGCAAAAGTCCATCTTCCAAAGAAAATCAAAGAAAAAGAAGCAAAATCAGCTGTTTAAAGGCTGATTTTTTTGTGCAAAAATTTTTTCGTTGCAGATTTTTAAGGGAATGGCTTGATTTTAAATTTTTAAAAATTACCTTTTAGTGATATAATAAAGGTGATATCCTACAGAAAAGAGATAATTGATGACAAATTACGCGATTATTTTGGCTGCGGGTAAAGGTACTCGCATGAAGTCAGATTTACCAAAGGTACTGCACAAGGTTGCAGGAATTTCCATGCTGGAACATGTGTTCCGCAGTGTCAATGCCATTAATCCAGAAAAGACCGTGACAGTTGTTGGGCACAAGGCAGAGCTAGTCGAGCAAGTCTTGGCAGGTCAGACAGACTTTGTCCGTCAGACTGAGCAGTTGGGAACGGGTCATGCCGTTATGATGGCAGAGCCTGTTTTGGAAAATCTGACAGGTCAGACGCTGGTCATTGCTGGCGATACTCCTCTGATTACAGGAGAAAGCCTGAAAAATCTGATTGATTTTCATATCAACCACAAGAATGTTGCGACTATCCTGACAGCAGAAGCAGATAATCCTTTCGGCTATGGCCGTATCGTTCGCAATCAGCACGACGAAGTTTTGAAAATTGTTGAGCAGAAGGATGCTTCTGACTTTGAGCAGCAAATCAAGGAAATCAATACGGGGACTTACGTCTTTGACAATGCTCGTCTCTTTGAAGCCCTCAAAAATATCAATACCAATAATGCTCAAGGCGAATACTATATCACAGATGTGATTGGTATTTTCCGCGAAAATGGTGAAAAAGTCGGCGCTTATACGCTCAAAGACTTTGATGAAAGCTTGGGTGTTAATGACCGCGTGGCTTTAGCTACAGCTGAGGGTGTCATGCGCCGTCGGATTAACCAGCAGCATATGGTCAATGGTGTCAGCTTTGTCAATCCTCATGCGACCTATATCGATGTGGATGTAGAAATTGCGCCAGAAGTTCAAGTTGAAGCAAATGTGACCCTGAAAGGTCAGACCAAGATTGGGGCAGAGACTATCCTGACCAATGGTACTTATATTGTGGACTCTGTCATTGGAGAACGTACCGTTATCACCAACTCCATGATTGAAGAATCAAGTGTTGCAGATGGAGTGACGGTCGGGCCTTACGCTCATATCCGTCCAGGTTCTAGTCTGGCTAAGGATGTCCATGTCGGCAACTTTGTTGAAGTTAAAGGATCGTCAATTGGCGAAAATACCAAGGCTGGTCATTTGACCTATATTGGAAATTCTGAAGTCGGTGCTAATGTCAACTTTGGTGCAGGTACGATTACGGTTAATTATGATGGTCAGAAGAAGTACAAGACTATCATTGGAGACAATGTCTTTGTTGGTTCCAACTCGACCATTATTGCCCCAGTTGAGCTGGGTGATAACTCACTGGTCGGTGCGGGTTCTACCATTACGAAAGATGTACCAGCAGATGCCATTGCTCTGGGACGTGGTCGTCAGATTAACAAGGAAGATTATGCTAAGCGTCTTCCTCATCACCCTCAAAACAAGTAGGTTCAGTCATGGAATTTGAAGAAAAAACTGTCCAACGGACAGAGATTTATCAGGGACCGATTTTTAAAGTGGTTCAGGACCAGGTAGAGCTGCCAGAGGGCAAGGGTCAAGCCCAACGGGATTTGATTTTTCATAATGGCGCGGTGGCTGTAATTGCTATCACCCCGGAAAATAAGATGATTTTAGTCAAGCAGTACCGCAAGGCAATTGAAGCGACTTCTTACGAGATTCCAGCTGGTAAGCTGGAGGTAGGAGAGAATGCAGATCCCCAAGCGGCTGCCCTCCGAGAATTAGAAGAAGAGACCGGCTACACTGGACAGCTGGAGTTGGTCTATGATTTCTACTCTGCCATCGGTTTTTGCAATGAAAAAATCAAGCTCTACAGCGCCAGCCATTTAACAAAGGTCGAAAACCCTCGTCCCCAAGACGAGGATGAAACATTGGAACTTTTTGAAGTCAGTCTGGAGGAGGCACACCAGTTGCTGCAAAACGGTGACATTTGTGATGCCAAGACCATCATGGCCCTTCAGTACTGGGAACAAAAAAATCTGAATAAATAGGAACGTAGATCAATGGGAAAAGCTTTATTAACAGATGAAATCATTGAGCGGGCCAACCGCGGTGAGGATATTTCGGGGCCGCCTCTCATGGATGACGAGGAAACCAAGATTCTTTCAACTGGCAGAAGCTCTTTTAGCTCACAGCAGTCTAGCCGACAGGATACTCAGTTTGGTTATCAGAGCCCTCAAAACCGCTTTGGTTATGAAGAAGCTCGGTCTCAGCAGAATCAGAGTCGTTTTGGCTATCAGACTGCTCAAAACCAAGAGGAGTTTACGGATGAGACTCTCCACATTGAGGTAGATCCGACCGTGACTAAGAGCCGTCGGATTGAAAACCAAAAGCGGAGCCTCTTTCAAGCCAAACTCAATAAGATTCTCCTTTGGGTGGTTATCCTGCTGATTGGTTTGATTGCTGCTATTATTTGGTGGCCTTAAAAAACTGCTCTATTGCACTTAAAAGGAAGCCTAGTCTGTCTAAGCTTCTTTTTCATCAGATGATTTGAGGTATTATATGAAAATTGGAATTATCGCAGCCATGCCCGAGGAGTTGAAGATTCTGTTGGAGCATTTAGAAAACCCGCAGAAGCACCTGCGTTTGGGCCATGTCTATCATACGGGCTCCATCGGCTATCATGAAGTGGTGTTGGTCGAAAGCGGGATTGGCAAGGTTATGTCTGCTATGAGCGTGGCTGTTTTGGTCAATGACTTCAAGGTCACAGCCGTGATTAACACAGGCTCAGCTGGAGCAGTGGCAGAAGGTCTAGCTATCGGCGATGTGGTGGTTGCAGATCGTCTGGTCTACCATGATGTGGACGTGACGGCCTTTGGCTATGACTACGGTCAGATGGCACGGCAGCCACTCTATTTTGAAGCGAGCCGCTATCTGGTTGCCGAAATGAAGAAAATTTTGGATAAGACCCATCAAAAGGCCAGAGTAGGTTTGATTGCGACAGGTGACAGCTTTGTTGCTGGTCAAGATAAGATTGATCGCATCAAGGAGCATTTTCCAGATGTCTTGGCTGTCGAGATGGAAGGCGCAGCTATTGCTCAAGCCACACATTCGATTGGCCTGCCCTTTATGGTCATTCGGGCCATGAGCGACACAGCTAGCCATGATGCCAATGTCACTTTTGACGAATTCATTCTTGAAGCTGGTAAACGCTCTGCAGAGACCCTGATTCAATTTCTGAAAGAGTTGGTTTAAAGGGGGAGATAGTATGTACAAAGAGTCTTATTTTGATGGTGGTCTCTTTTCTTACATCGGTCATGTGATTTTAGCTACCTTGATTACAGTATTTACGCTGGGAATTTGTGCACCTTGGGGCATGTGTATTCTGTATAATTGGAAGATAAAACATACAGTTATTGACGGGCACCGTCTTTACTTTGATGGTACTGCCATGCAGCTTTTTGGGAATTGGATCAAGTGGTGGCTCCTGACCATTGTTACCTTTGGTATTTATGGCTTTTGGCTGAAAATCAAACTGACCCAGTGGATTACCAAGCATACGCATCATGTGAATTGAGAACAAGCAAGCGAGACCTAAGTGGCTCGCTTTTCCCTTTCTTCAGTCTTGCCAAAAAATCCCTTTTGATGGTATAATCAAGGAACTGCAATCAATGATAGAGGAGAAAAAATGAGTATCTTAGAAGTAAAAAATCTCAGCCACGGTTTCGGAGACCGGGCTATTTTTGAGGATGTATCCTTCCGCCTGCTCAAGGGTGAACATATCGGTCTGGTCGGCGCCAATGGTGAGGGAAAGTCAACCTTTATGAGTATCGTGACGGGGAAAATGCTGCCTGACGAAGGTAAGGTCGAGTGGTCCAAGTATGTGACGGCTGGCTATCTGGACCAGCATGCTGTGCTGGAGCAAGGTCAGTCTGTCCGTGATGTCTTGCGCACGGCCTTTGACGAGCTTTTCAAGACAGAGGCTCGTATCAATGAAATCTATATGAGCATGGCTGAGGAAGGAGCCGATGTTGATGCCCTGATGGAAGAAGTGGGCGAGCTCCAGGACCGCTTGGAGAGTCGAGATTTCTATACTCTGGATGCCAAGATTGACGAAGTTGCACGGGCACTAGGTGTCATGGACTACGGTATGGAGAGTGATGTGACGGAGCTATCTGGAGGACAGCGGACCAAGGTTCTCTTGGCCAAGCTGCTTCTGGAAAAGCCGGATATCCTGCTCTTGGACGAGCCAACCAACTATCTGGATGCGGAGCACATTGATTGGCTCAAGCGTTACTTACAGAACTATGAAAATGCCTTTGTTCTGATCTCGCATGATATTCCTTTCTTGAATGATGTGATTAATATCGTCTACCATGTGGAAAATCAGCACTTGACTCGTTATTCTGGCGACTACTATCAGTTCCAGGAAGTCTATGAGATGAAAAAATCTCAGCTAGAAGCAGCCTACGAGCGGCAGCAGAAAGAAATTGCGGACCTCAAAGACTTTGTAGCTCGTAATAAAGCCCGTGTGGCAACTCGTAATATGGCCATGTCCCGCCAGAAAAAGCTGGATAAGATGGATATTATTGAGCTACAAAGTGAGAAGCCAAAGCCTACCTTTGACTTCAAACCTGCCCGGACACCTGGACGCTTTATTTTCCAAGCCAAGGATTTGCAGATTGGCTACGACCGACCGCTAACCCAGCCCCTTAACCTGAACTTTGAGCGCAATCAGAAAGTGGCCATCATCGGGGCAAATGGGATTGGGAAAACAACTCTTCTTAAGAGTCTGCTAGGCATTATCCCACCAATCGCTGGGGAAGTCGAGCGTGGGGACTATCTGGAGTTGGGTTATTTCGAGCAGGAAGTCGAAGGCGGCAATCGTCAGACACCGCTTGAAGCAGTCTGGAATGCCTTTCCGGCTCTTAACCAAGCAGAAGTTCGAGCTGCTCTGGCCAGATGTGGATTAACTTCCAAGCATATCGAGAGCCAGATCCAGGTTCTTTCAGGTGGGGAGCAGGCCAAGGTTCGCCTTTGCCTCCTCATGAACCGAGAAAATAATGTTCTGGTGCTGGACGAGCCGACCAACCACCTGGATGTCGATGCCAAGGAAGAGCTTAAACGAGCTCTGAAAGAATACAAGGGCAGCATCCTTATGGTCTGCCATGAACCTGATTTCTATGAAGGCTGGATGGACCAGATCTGGGATTTTAACCAGTTGACTTGATAAAATTTAAAAAAGAAAAGAGACGGTTCATTGAGAATCGTCTCTTTCTGTTGCTAATAATTCAAAAACTGTTCGATTTCCTGCTTTTCAATCTGCTTGCCGTGCTGGCAGACTGGGCAGGTGAGGTAATGTTTTCTACCGTAAGGAAAGGTAGGAATCCAATAGAGTGTAAACTTTCGGCCGGTTTCAATAATGTCCCAAGGTGCGACGTTGTGGCAGTTGGCACACTCGATATTGCTTTGGGTCTGTCCTACGTTTTTCTGATAACCTTTATATCCCCAGATAATCATATTGATTTCCCTCCTTTATTGGTTGGGCGGCAAGCTTATTTGCTGAAGTCATAGTCCTTGATAATCTCGATTTTTTCAATCTTGATATCTTTTTTAGGCTTGTCATTATCGTCTGTTTCTGCGGCAGCGATTTTGTCCACCACATCCATACCTTCCAACACTTGGCCAAATACGGTGTAAGCTCCGCCATCTAAAGTAGGATTTCCACCGTTTTTATAAGCTTCGATGATTTTAGCAGGGAAGGAATCCGTAGACATTTGGCTAGACAAGTCTTTCTTGCTTTGGTTGATGAAGAACTGACTGCCATTGGTACCAGGGCCTGCATTAGCCATGGATAGGGCACCACGAATATTATAGAGATATGGAGAATACTCATTTTTAAAGCCGTTTCCAGAGTCTTTAGACTTATCTTTTCCCTTCCAGATAGACTCGCCTCCAGTGCCGTCACCTTTAGGGTCTCCGGTCTGAATCATAAATTCATTGATAACACGGTGGAATAAAACGCCGTCATAGTAGCCTTCCTTAGCATGGGTCAGGAAGTTTTCAACGGCTAGTGGGGCTTGTTTTGGAAAGAGCTTGATGCGGATATCGCCTTCAGTCGTTACCAACTTGACTTCCGCTTCATCCTCTGCAACTTCTGTAGATAGCTGCGGGAAGTTGGCATTTTCGTTGGTCATGGCATCCTTGAATTGCTCACGGAGTTTGCTGGTTTCCTCTGGGTCAGAGCTAGAGCTCACTAGCGAAGAACTGCTGGATGAGTTGGAGGAGCTAGTAGTCTCCTCTTTCTTACCTTTACCAGAGCAGCCAGCCAAGACAAGTCCTGATAAGAGGCTGATAAGAAGAATTTTTTTCATATAAAACCTTTCTCACATTAGATTGTAAACTACTGATATTTTACTACAATTAGGCTAGTTTTTCAAACCCTCCTGTGTCAGACAATCCAGGAGCAGATTTTTAAGTCCTGCTGGCCGTAAGTTTAGTCCGAAAATTGCTTCTATGTCTAGCCATTCAGGTTGATAGATATTCTGGGCATGACTGCGAAGGGCTTCCTCACCCTGAATCATTGGAGCTGATGTATGGCCGATAGTGGCATGGAAATAGATTTCTAGGCGTTGGCCATTTCTGAAAGTAAAGGCTGGCTGCAGCTGCTTTTCAGACAAGCTCCAACCCAGCTCTTCCTGAATTTCTCGCTGGGCTGCTTGGACTGCAGTCTCACCTGACTCGGATCCGCCACCTGGTATGACAAAATACTCTTCTCCATTTTTCCAGCGGTGGATGAGCAGTATTTGCTTAGTTTGGGGATTGAAAAGAATGACTCCGGCTCGCATTATCTTCCTCCTGAAATATTTTTACTGTTTACTAATTAGAATTTCCTTTTATTCTAACACAAGAACAAGAGTTTTGCTTGGACTTGTTAAAAGTATGGTAGAGTGAACAAATTCATCTTGATGTAATTAAATTTTATCTGAAGAGAGAGCTTAATAGCAGGCGAACTTGTGCATTGAGAGATGTTATGGTAAAATAAACAGAGTAAAAATAATAAGGAGTGTTTTCCATGGAGAAAAGACTGACAAGAGATGTCAACAACAAGAAAATCGCTGGTGTATGTGCTGGTATCGCAAACTACTTTGATTTAGATCCAACCTTGGTCCGTGTTATTTGGATTCTTTTGGTCTGTGTGGCAGGTACAGGTGTTTTGGCTTACTTGATTGCCTGGGCGGTTATGCCAGAGGCTTAATAAGAATTTTGTGATAGTGAAATGAGAACTGGTTAGCCCAGTTCTTTTTGCGTGGATAAATAAGTTTTTTTGCTTCTGATTTAGATAAAAGATTTCTCATCTAATGCTCAAATATGGTATAATAAGGGTTATGGCAACTAAGAAAAACACGAAAAAAGGCCGGACAACTCGTCGGCCGACAAAAGCAGAATTAGAAAGACAAAAAGCAATAAAGAGAATGATTGCCACCTTTGTATTGGCTCTTATTCTTTTGTTTGCAGCAATTAAGCTGGGCGCCTTTGGAGTCACCATTTATAATATGATTCGCCTCTTGGTGGGAAGCTTAGCTTATCTGGCTATTCTGGCCAGCTTTGGCTATCTCTTTTTTTTCAAGTGGCTGCACAAGCACGAGGGGACGGTTTCAGGATTTATCAGCCTCTTTTTGGGACTGGAGTTAATTTTCCAAGCTTATTTTGTCAGCGTTTTAAAGCTAGAAGGGGCAGCTGTCTTATCGACAACTCTAGGCAGGGTCTTGACTGATCTGACAGCCTTTAAGGTCAGCTCCTTCGCGGGTGGCGGCCTGCTGGGCTCTCTCTTATACGCACCTATCTCTTTCCTTTTTTCAAATATCGGTTCTTATTTCTTCGGTCTGCTGCTCATTCTTTTGGGCGGTCTGCTTATGAGCCCTTGGTCTATCTATGACATTTCAGAAAAGGCTATGGCAGCCTTTCAAAATTGGAGAGAGAAGCAGGAAGAAAAGCGGCAGCTTCGTTTCTTGGAGCAGGAAGAGAAAGCTGCACAGGCAGCTATGCAAGCCATTGAAGTAGAGCAAGAGGAAGCTGAAGTCGATCCTGAAACAGGAGAGATTTTAGATGACGAGGACTTGTCAAATACAGCTGTGGACTTTGACGAGGCAGACTATGAGGAAGTGGGAGAGTATGATCCTCATGAGCCTCTGGACTTTGGTCGCGAAGAAGAGACGGACGAGACAGATGTAGACGTTGAAGTGGACTTTACTGCCAAGGAAAGTCTGGACTACAAGCTGCCGACCATCAACCTCTTTGCGCCCGACAAGCCTAAGAATCAGTCCAAAGAAAAGCGCATTGTTCGAGATAATATCAAAATTTTGGAAGAGACCTTTGCTAGCTTTGGGATAAAGGCTGCTGTTGAGAGGGCTGAAATCGGACCTTCCGTCACTAAGTACGAGGTCAAGCCAGCTGTTGGTGTTCGGGTCAATCGGATTTCCAATCTGGCAGATGATTTGGCTCTAGCCTTAGCTGCCAAGGATGTGCGGATTGAAGCGCCGATTCCTGGGAAATCTCTTGTCGGAATTGAAGTGCCCAATTCTGAAGTTGCGACCGTGACTTTCCGAGAACTCTGGGAGCAGTCTAAGACGGATGCCAGCAAGCTCCTAGAAATCCCACTTGGGAAGGCTGTCAACGGCTCTGTCCGCTCCTTTGACTTGGCTAAGATGCCCCATCTCTTGGTGGCTGGCTCTACTGGCTCTGGTAAATCTGTGGCTGTCAACGGTATTATCGCCAGCATTCTCATGAAAGCCAGACCGGATGAAGTCAAGTTTATGATGGTGGATCCTAAGATGGTGGAGTTGTCCGTTTATAATGACATTCCCCACTTGCTTATCCCAGTCGTAACCAATCCACGTAAAGCTAGCCGTGCACTCCAGAAGGTTGTAGACGAGATGGAAAACCGCTATGAACTCTTCTCCAAGGTCGGTGCCCGTAACATTTCTGGCTATAATGCTAAAGTAGCCGAGTACAATGCCCAATCAGAATACAAGCAGGTGCCCCTACCTTTAATCGTCGTCATCGTGGATGAGCTGGCTGACCTTATGATGGTGGCCAGCAAGGAAGTAGAAGATGCCATTATTCGTCTGGGACAAAAGGCACGTGCGGCTGGAATTCACATGATTCTGGCTACCCAACGGCCATCTGTAGATGTTATCTCGGGTCTGATTAAGGCCAATGTACCCTCTCGGATTGCCTTTGCTGTATCCAGTGGGACAGACAGTCGGACCATTCTGGATGAAAATGGAGCAGAAAAGCTCTTGGGTCGTGGGGATATGCTCTTTAAGCCTATTGATGAAAACCATCCAGTTCGTTTGCAGGGCTCCTTTATCTCGGATGAAGATGTGGAGCGAATCGTAGCCTTTGTCAAGAATCAAGCTGAAGCTGACTATGACGATAGCTTTGATCCTGGTGAAGTATCTGAAAGTGATATGGAGTCTGGCGGTGGCGATGATGAAGGTGATCCGCTCTTTGAAGAAGCCAAGGCCTTGGTCATCGAGACTCAGAAAGCCAGCGCTTCTATGATCCAGCGGCGACTCTCAGTCGGATTCAACCGGGCCACGCGTCTTATGGAAGAACTTGAAGCAGCAGGCGTTATCGGTCCTGCTGAGGGAACCAAGCCGAGAAAAGTTTTGCAGACGAATTGATCCTAATTTCACTAGTCTGCTAGCAAGATAACCATTTGATAAAAACAAATCTGCCAGCAGCCAGCCGGCAGATTTTCTCTACTTACTCAACGGAAAGGAAAGAAGTTATGAAACTGGACACTATTCACCATATAGCCATCATTGGCCATGATTATGCCAAGACCAGGGAGTTTTATGTGAACAAGCTGGGCTTTGAGCAGCTGGATGAGCACCATCGTCCAGACAAGCAGGACATTCTCTTTAACGTTCGCAAGGGAAATCTAACTCTGGAAATTTTTATCAAGGAAGAAGCTCCCAAGCGGCCAGCCCTGCCGCATCCAGAGCATACAGGTCTGCGGCATCTGGCTTTCCGAGTGAAAGATGTCGAAGAAACGCTAGCGGAATTTGACCGTTTAGAGATTCCTCATACTGAGCTGCGCTATGATGACTTTGACGGCCGTAAGATGGCTTTCTTCTTTGATCCGGATGGACTGCCTTTAGAGATTCACGAATAAGACTAGGAAAATCGGGAGGTCCTTCTTTCACGGCAAAAGAATGACTTGTAAGTCCCGCATATGAAAAACCCATCGGCTATCTGATAACCGATGGGTTTTGTTTTACATTGTTACAAAAAGAGACCAATGACCATGGCTAGGTACATGAAGAAGGTCAGAAGAAAACCAGCCCGCCAGAAGAACTTAAAGAACTTAGGGTAGTAGAAGCTCCGTTTTTTCTTGAGAAAATAGATGGTGATGGCGATAGCGAGAACTGAGAGAGCCAGGGTCAGCTGGGGCAGCAAGCTATGATAGTAGGCCTTGTCTGAAATGATATAAAATTCCACAACAAAAAGCGGAAAAGCCAAGTCCGCAAAGTTTAAACCGTATTTTCTTAATTGAAAAACTCGCACTGTAATAGTGGTTAAAATCAAAGTTAAAAAGATAAATAGAATCGAAGCAATCTTTAATAGTGTCATAAGATTATTTTACCACAAAAAAAATCAAAAAAGAAGATAAAATTCCTTGCATTTAACAAAGTTTAGTGTATAATAGAAAGGTATGCGAAAAGCATACTTGTGGGAGGTAAAAATCTTTATTTACCGCCAAAACCACAAAGGAGGATTTAAAAATGGCTAAAAAAGTCGAAAAACTTGTAAAATTGCAAATCCCTGCTGGTAAAGCTACTCCAGCTCCACCAGTTGGTCCTGCGCTTGGTCAAGCCGGTATCAACATCATGGGATTCACTAAGGAGTTCAATGCTCGTACAGCTGATCAAGCTGGTATGATTATTCCAGTTGTTATCTCAGTATACGAAGACAAATCATTCACTTTCGTGACTAAGACTCCGCCAGCTGCTGTTCTTTTGAAGAAAGCTGCAGGCGTTGAAAAAGGTTCTGGTGAGCCAAACAAAACGAAAGTTGCAACAGTTACTCGTGCGCAAGTACAAGAAATTGCTGAAACTAAGATGCCAGATTTGAACGCTGCAAACATCGAGTCTGCAATGCGTATGATTGAAGGTACTGCTCGTTCTATGGGATTCACTGTTGTTGACTAATCAATAACGCTCATCCCATTTGCCCGCACTACACTTGATCAGATTGACGAGTGACGTGGGAGATGAAAATCGATTGAACCACTTACAAGGAGAAAGATAAAATGGCTAAAAAAAGCAAACAACTTCGTGCTGCTCTTGAAAAAATCGACAGCACAAAAGCATACAGCGTAGAAGAAGCTGTAGCACTTGCAAAAGAAACTAACTTTGCAAAATTCGATGCAACTGTAGAAGTTGCTTACAACTTGAACATCGACGTTAAAAAAGCTGACCAACAAATCCGTGGCGCAATGGTATTGCCAAACGGAACTGGTAAAACTTCACGCGTTCTTGTTTTCGCACGTGGAGCAAAAGCTGAAGAAGCAAAAGCTGCTGGTGCAGACTTCGTTGGTGAAGATGACCTCGTTGCAAAAATCAACGACGGTTGGTTGGACTTTGATGTAGTAATCGCTACACCTGATATGATGGCACTTGTAGGTCGCCTTGGACGTGTCCTTGGACCTCGTAACTTGATGCCAAACCCTAAGACTGGTACTGTAACAATGGACGTTGCAAAAGCAGTTGAAGAGTCTAAAGGTGGTAAGATTACTTACCGTGCAGACCGTGCAGGTAACGTACAAGCTATCATTGGTAAAGTTTCATTTGAAGCTGACAAGTTGGTTGAAAACTTCAAAGCTTTCAACGACACAATCCAAAAAGCGAAACCAGCTACTGCTAAAGGTACTTACGTAACTAACCTGACTATCACTACTACACAAGGTGTTGGTATCAAGGTTGACGTAAACTCACTTTAAGAATTAATTGAACTGCCTTTGGGTAGTTCTTTTTTTGAAATAAAAACGCTGATAGCGATTACAAACTCATAGAAACATGTTATAATAATATCCAATCAATTTATTTTATAACAAAAGGAGACGGTGTCATGAAAAAAGATCAGAACCAGCTAACCTGGCTGATGGTATCTCTGATTGCTTTTAATATGGTCTGGGGTCTGGGGAATGTGGTTAATAACTACTCTCAGCAGGGCATTTCAGTGATTGTTTCTTGGATTCTTATCCTGGCTATTTACTTTATTCCCTATGCCCTCATCGTGGGACAGTTAGGCTCTACTTTTAAGGAGAGCGGAGGCGGTGTCAGCGACTGGGTGGAGAAAACCTCTACCAAGCGACTGGCTTATTTTGCGGCCTGGACTTACTGGGTGGTGCACATTCCCTATCTGGCTCAGAAGCCGCAGGGAGTTTTGATTCCGCTGGGCTGGGCTATTCAGGGGAATGGTGACTTTTTGAGCAGCCTTGATATTCATTGGATTGTTATTCTTAGCTTGCTGATTTTCGGTGCCTTTCTCTATTTGTCCACCAAGGGGCTGTCCACGCTCAAGGTGATTGGGGGCTTGGCGGGAAGTGCCATGCTGATTATGTCTTTCCTCTTCGTTCTCTTGGCGGTCGGGGCGCCTTTTATCAAACCTGACATGCAGTTTGCGACGGCCAATATGGATAAGCTTAGCACTTACATTCCCAATTTTGATTTTTCTTATTTCACGACTATCTCCCTCTTAGTCTTTGCGGTCGGCGGGGCTGAGAAAATCTCGCCTTACGTTAACCAAACACGCAATCCAGCCAAGGAATTTCCAAAGGGGATGATTGTCATGGCTGTCATGGTTGGAGCATCTGCTATCCTAGGCTCTATTGCTATGGGCATGCTTTTTGATGGCAGCAATATTCCTGAAGACCTGATGAGAAACGGCGCTTACCAAGCCTTCCAAAAGCTGGGCAACTACTGGGGAGTGGGCAATGTACTAGTAGTCATCTATGCCCTGACCAACATGGTTGGACAGATTGCTGCACTGGCTTTCTCTATTGACGCGCCTCTGCAAATCATGCTCAATAATGCCGATGAAGAGTTTGTCCCAAGTTGGCTGCGCAAGCGGACATCAAAAGGAGTCCTCATTAACGGTTACATCCTGACTGGGATTTTGGTTAGCTTACTAATTATTCTGCCTATCTTTGGAATCAAAGAAATTGACGGCCTGGTCAAATGGATGACCAACCTCAACTCCATCGTTATGCCCATGCGGTATCTCTGGGTATTCCTGGCCTATATGTTATTAAACAAAGCTTGGAAAAAGTACAAGGATGCCGAGTACAAGTTTACCAAAAATCCAAAAGTTGGCTTTGCCATCGGAGCTTGGTGCTTCCTCTTTACAGCCTTTGCCTGTATTTTAGGGATGGTTCCGAAAGTAGACTTTGCCAAAGATCCAGCTGGATGGCAATTCTCTCTCTTGACAAATATCCTGACGCCAATCGTCTTGATCAGTCTGGGTGTCATCCTGCCACTCTTAGCTAAACGAGAAAAGAAACAGTCATTCAAGCAGTGAGTAGACCTAGCAAAAGATGATTAAAGTATTCATTCCCAGTCCTATCTGATGATGGGGCTGGTTTTTCTGTGAAATGAGCTTGCCTGCTCTGCTATTTTACTAAAAGGAAAAAAGAAAAATTTCAGTGATTTAACTATATAAAAATCACAAAATGTGGTAAAATAGTACAGATAAAATAAGGAGTAAAAAAATGGTAGAACCTAAGTATAAGCGTATTTTGATTAAGTTGTCAGGTGAAGCTCTTGCCGGTGAAAAAGGCGTTGGTATTGATATTCAGACTGTTCAGAAGATGGCGGAAGAAATCAAAGAAGTTCATGATTTGGGAGTTCAAATTGCTCTGGTTATCGGAGGCGGAAACCTTTGGCGGGGTGAGCCGGCAGCAGAAGCAGGCATGGACCGCGTGCAGGCCGACTATACTGGTATGTTGGGCACTGTCATGAATGCGCTGGTAATGGCGGATTCGCTGCAGCAAGTCGGTGTAGATACGCGCGTGCAGACTGCGATTGCTATGCAGCAGGTTGCTGAACCTTACATCCGAGGTCGGGCCCTTCGTCATTTGGAAAAAGGCCGTATCGTCATTTTCGGTGCAGGTATTGGTTCTCCTTATTTTTCAACCGATACAACCGCTGCATTGCGCTCAGCAGAGATTGAAGCAGATGCGATTCTCATGGCCAAAAATGGCGTAGATGGTGTTTACAATGCCGATCCTAAGAAAGACAAGACCGCTGTTAAGTTTGATGAGCTGACTCACCGAGATGTCATCAGCAAGGGACTGCGGATTATGGACTCAACGGCTTCGACCCTGTCTATGGACAATGACATTGACTTGGTTGTCTTTAATATGAATGAGCCGGGCAATATCAAACGCGTTGTTATCGGTGAGCAAATCGGAACAACAGTATCAAATAATTTATAAGAACGGAGATTAGAAACTCATGGCAAATGCAATTGTAGAAAAAGCAAAAGAAAGAATGACCCACTCGCACCAAAGTTTGGCTCGTGAATTTGGCAGCATCCGTGCAGGCCGCGCCAATGCCAGCCTTTTGGACCGCATCCATGTGGAGTACTATGGAGTAGAAACTCCGCTCAATCAAATCGCTTCGATTACGATTCCGGAAGCGCGTGTTCTTTTGGTGACACCTTTTGACAAGTCTTCTATCAAGGACATTGAGCGTGCGCTTAATGCTTCTGACCTCGGGATTACTCCAGCCAGCGATGGCTCTGTGATTCGTCTGGTCATTCCAGCCCTGACAGAGGAAACCCGTCGTGACTTGGCTAAAGAAGTGAAAAAGGTCGGTGAAAATGCTAAAGTTGCCATCCGTAACATCCGCCGCGATGCTATGGACGAAGCTAAGAAGCAGGAAAAAGCCAAAGAAATCACTGAAGACGAATTGAAGACCTTGGAAAAGGATATTCAAAAAGTAACGGATGATGCTGTCAAACATATCGACGAGATGACAGCAAATAAAGAAAAAGAACTTTTAGAAGTTTAACATTTTTATCAGAATCAAAACTCAGTTGGCTTTGGCTGACTGAGTTGTTTTAACATCAAAAATCCTTGCCCGGTTTGAAGAAGCAAGGTAGAAAATAGGTCTATATGAATACAAATCTTGCCAGCTTCATCGTGGGTATCATCACGGATGAAAATGATCGCTTTTACTTTGTTCAAAAGGATGGTCAGGTTTACGCTCTTTCTAAGGAAGAGGGGGCGCATGAGCTGGGGCAGTCTGTCAAAGGCTTTGCCTACAGCGATATGAAGCAGAAGCTTCGCCTGACAACTCTTGAAGTTACAGCTACTCAAGACCAGTTTGGCTGGGGAACAGTAACGGAGGTCCGAAAGGATCTAGGTGTCTTTGTCGATACCGGTCTGCCGGATAAACAAATCGTTGTGTCACTTGACATCTTGCCAGAAATCAAGGAACTCTGGCCAAAAAAGGGTGACCTCCTTTATATCCGTCTGGAAGTAGATAAGAAAGACCGCATCTGGGGCCAACTGGCTTATCAGGAGGATTTCCAGCGTCTGGCTCGTCCTGCCTATAATAACATGCAGAACCAAAACTGGCCAGCCATCGTTTATCGGCTCAAGCTTTCTGGTACCTTTGTCTACCTGCCGGAGAATAATATGCTGGGCTTCATTCATCCGAGTGAGCGCTATGCAGAGCCACGTCTTGGTCAGGTCTTGGACGCGCGGGTAATTGGCTTCCGTGAAGTAGACCGCACTCTTAACCTCTCTCTCAAGCCTCGCTCCTTTGAAATGTTGGAAAACGATGCCCAGATGATTCTGACCTATCTGGAGAGCAATGGCGGTTTTATGACTTTGAACGATAAATCTTCACCAGACGACATCAAGGCTACATTTGGCATTTCCAAAGGCCAGTTTAAAAAAGCTCTGGGTGGGCTGATGAAAGCTGGTAAAATCAAGCAGGACCCGACTGGAACGGAGTTGGTGTGAGGATAAAGAATCACGTATCTAGAGCTGATGCTTGGAAGGATACTGTCTTAAAGAAATGAAAGGAACCCATGAGAAAATCTTTTTACAGCTGGCTGATGACAGAGCGCAATCCTAAGAGCAAGGAGCCCAAGGCTATTTTGGCGGATTTGGCTTTTCAGGATACGGCCTTTCCAAAGCATACGGATGATTTTGATGAGGTCAGTCGTTTTCTGGAGGAGCATGCAAATTTTTCCTTTAACTTGGGCGAGTTCGATGCTATTTGGGAAGAATATCAGGCACATTGAGTAGATAGTGGCTAGGGATAGTCATTTTCTGCTTGCTTTGATATAATAAAGATAATTCATTCAAAAAAATAAATTAGAGAGGTTCTTTGTTTGCAGGAACATTCAGTAGAATTGAAACTGGGCCATCCAGATGATGCCTTTCATCTCTTTGGCTCTAATGAACGCCATCTGCGCCTAATGGAGCAGGAATTGAAGGTAACCATTCATGCCCGAACCGAGATTGTGCAGATTTTGGGTACGGATGCTGCCTGCGAGGAGACTCGACAGGTCATTCAAGCACTGTTGGTCTTGGTCAATCGTGGCATGATTATCGGTACTCCCGATGTTGTGACAGCCATTACCATGGTCAAAAATGACGAAATTGATAAGTTTGTAGCTCTTTACGAAGAAGAGATTATCAAGGACAGTTATGGCAAGCCAATTCGGGTCAAGACACTTGGCCAGAAAATTTATGTGGATAGTGTTAAAAATCATGATATTGTCTTTGGGATTGGTCCAGCCGGGACAGGGAAGACATTTCTGGCGGTGACCTTGGCCGTGACTGCTCTTAAGCGTGGTCAGGTCAAGCGAATTATTCTGACACGGCCAGCGGTTGAAGCTGGTGAGAGTTTGGGCTTTCTGCCTGGTGACCTTAAGGAAAAGGTTGATCCATATCTGCGTCCGGTCTATGATGCCTTGTATCAGATTTTGGGTAAGGACCAGACGACGCGCCTCATGGAGCGAGAAATCATTGAGATTGCACCCTTAGCCTATATGCGGGGGCGGACGCTGGATGATGCCTTTGTGATTCTGGACGAGGCACAGAATACCACCATCATGCAGATGAAGATGTTTCTGACACGCCTTGGTTTTCAGTCCAAGATGATTGTCAATGGAGACATCAGCCAGATTGATCTGCCTCGCAATGTTAAATCAGGACTCATTGATGCTCAGGAGAAATTGAAGAGCATCTCCCAGATCGATTTTGTGCATTTCTCAGCTAAGGATGTCGTTCGTCATCCAGTGGTGGCGCAGATTATCAGGGCTTATGAACCAGCTCCTGTTAAAGAGGCTGCAACTGAGCCAGAAGAAATGGAATAACATACGAAAAGAGCAGATTTATTCCTGCTCTTTTTTGTGAGATTGATTTTAAAGTTGAAATAATCAACTAAACGAGTTCGTCAATAGATGTGTAGTCCTTGTTGAGGCCCTCTGCAACTGGCAGGCTGGTGATATGACCTTGGTAAGTTGTTACACCTTGGCGCAGTCCTTGGTCATCTGTAATGGCTTGCTTGAAGCCTTTCTCTGCCAAGGCTTCAATATAAGGAAGGGTGACATTTGTCAAGGCGATGGTAGAAGTGCGGGCTACGGCACCAGGGATATTAGCAACTGCATAATGGAGGACACCGTGTTTTTCATAGACAGGCTCGGTGTGAGTCGTTACGCGGTCGGCTGTTTCGATGACACCGCCCTGGTCAACGGCTACGTCTACAATGACAGAGCCTGGACGCATTTGCTTAACCATATCATCTGTCACCAGTTTCGGAGCCTTCGCACCTGGAATGAGGACGGCACCGATCACGACATCTGCTTCTCGAACGCTAGCTTCGATATTGAACGGATTAGACATGAGGGTCTGGATTTGATGGCCAAAGACATCTTCTAGGACAGACAGACGCTTAGCGCTGATATCCAGAATAGTCACTTGAGCGCCTAGTCCTAGAGCAATACGAGCGGCATGGGTCCCTACGACACCGCCACCGATGATGGTTACTTTCCCTTTCGGAACGCCCGGTACGCCACCGAGAAGTACGCCAGATCCACCTTCGCGCTTAGTCAGGAAGTGGGCTCCGATTTGGACAGCCATCCGTCCAGCTACCTCACTCATAGGTACCAAGAGTGGCAGTTGTCCATCTTGATCGCGAACGGTTTCGTAGGCCAGACCAGTTGTCTTGGCACTTGTCATAGCATCTGCTAGTTCAGGAGCGGCAGCCATGTGTAGGTAGGTAAAGAGCAAGAGGTCATCACGGAGGAAGCCATATTCAGCTGCCAGAGGTTCTTTGACCTTGACCACTAGCTCAGCTGCCCACGCTTCTGTAGCAGTAGGGACGATTTTTGCACCTTGCTTTTGGTAGTCTGCATCTGTAAAACCAGATCCCAGCCCCGCATTTGTCTCAATCAGAACTTCATGGCCTTTACCAACGAGGCTATGAACACCAGCTGGTGTTAGAGCGACACGATTTTCATTGTTTTTGATTTCTTTTGGAATACCGATTAACATAAAAAATATGCTCCTTTTTTAAGATGCTTTTATTGTATATGAAAACGCTTCAAAAATCAAGAAAAAATCAGAGTGGTTTGCTTTCATTAGTGAATTGTGCTATTCTGCTAAGAAAAAATAGGAGGCTCTGATGGAAAATATCTATGTCAATCTGGCTCGTCATACCAGACTGGAAACTGAGCGGTTGATTCTGCGTCCGGTGACCTTGGAGGATGCCCCGGCAATGTTTGAGTATGCTTCAGATGAGGAAAATACTCGCTATACTTTTGAGACAAACAAAAGCCTGGAAGAAACACGCAATAATATCGCTCTCTTTTATCTGGCCAATCCTCTGGGGCGCTGGGGAATAGAAGTGAAAGAAAGTGGCAAATTCATCGGGACTATTGACCTGCATAAGATCAGGCTGGACTTGAAAACGGCGGCTATCGGATACGTAATCAATAAAAAATACTGGAATCTGGGATATACGACAGAGGCCAATCGCGCAGTAATCAAGCTAGCTTTTGAGGAAATCAGAATGAACAAACTTGTAGCGCTGCATGATGTGGATAATCCAGCATCTGGCCGAGTTATGGTCAAGTCGGGTATGAAATATTCCCACGAAGAGCCTTACGCATCACTAGACAAGCATGAGAAAGGTCGCATTGTGACACGGGTTCATTACTATCTGACTAGGGAAGATTATTTTGCAAAAAAATGAGAAAGGATATTGACAAGCACCTATCTACATGATATATTAGATAGGTACGCTGATTTAGCTCAGTTGGCAGAGCGCATCCATGGTAAGGATGAGGTCGCCGGTTCGATCCCGGCAATTAGCATTATAATACTTTTAAATAATACACTATCTCGGCCAATTGGTCGTTTTTTTGTTTGATTTGAAATAAAATCGTATTAAAACCCAAAATTATCCCAAAAACTTTATAGAAGAATATTAAAACTATAAAATAAAACAATTTATTTACTTTCATTGATTTAAACGTGATGTTTTTGTCAGCAATTAGCATCTTGTAGGACAAGGTTGGGTTTTCCCAGCCTTGTCTTTTTGTCAATGATAGCAGGTAGTGAAAGGCAAAGTTTCGGGAAGGTATAAAATAAAAAAAGAACTGCTTTTGTCTTTGCGGTGAGTGGTTGACAAATCTGCTCTGCTATTTTCCAAAACCCTGCCCTCGGCTCCCTAAAGTGAGTCGAAATATGATATAATAAGGTAATACTAGCAAAGCGGGTAAGATATGTATATCGAAATAGTAGATGAAACGGGTCAGGTTTCGGAAGAGATTCTTAAACAGACCCAGGAAATTTTGGAGTTTGCGGCCCAGAAAACGGGCAAGGAAAATAAGGAAATGGCTGTGACTTTTGTCAGCAATGAGCGCAGTCATGAACTCAACTTGGAATATAGAGATACGGATCGGCCGACGGATGTGATCAGCTTGGAGTATAAGCCTGAGTTGGACATCGCTGTTGACGAGGAGGATTTGCTGGACCATCCTGAGTTAGCTGAGATGCTGGACGATTTTGACGCCTATATCGGCGAGCTGTTCATTTCAGTGGACAAGGCGCGTGAGCAGGCAGAGGAATACGGCCACAGCTTTGAGCGGGAGATGGGCTTTTTGGCAGTGCATGGTTTTCTGCATATCAACGGCTATGATCACTATACGCCGGAAGAAGAAGCAGAAATGTTTGGTTTACAGGAAGAAATTTTAACTGCTTATGGACTCACAAGGAAATAACAAACGCAAATGGAAAAATCGAGATGTGGTCTCGAGTTTGGAATTTGCTTTAACTGGTATTTTTACAGCCTTTAAAGAGGAGCGCAATCTGCGCAAGCATGTACTTTCGGCTCTGGCGGTGATAGTTGCGGGACTGATTTTTGACTTGTCCGCGATAGAATGGCTCTTTCTCTTTTTGAGCATTTTTCTGGTCATTGCCTTTGAGATTGTCAATTCTGCCATTGAAAATGTCGTGGATCTGGCCAGTGATTACCACTTTTCTATGCGGGCAAAGAATGCCAAGGATATGGCAGCGGGAGCTGTTCTGGTCGTGTCTGGCTTTGCTGTTGTGACAGGACTGATTATTTTTGTTCCCAAGATTTGGGATTGGATTTTTTAAAGATTTGAAAATCGGGGGAGACTGCCGATTTTCTGCTGTTTTAATGGAAATAATAGAGGTGAAAGAATGACTTTTAAATCAGGTTTTGTAGCTATTTTAGGACGTCCTAATGTTGGGAAATCAACCTTTTTGAATCATGTTATGGGGCAAAAGATTGCCATCATGAGCGATAAGGCTCAGACCACTCGCAATAAAATTATGGGAATTTACACGACGGATAAGGAGCAGATTGTCTTTATCGACACGCCGGGAATCCATAAGCCTAAGACGGCTCTAGGCGATTTTATGGTGGAAGCAGCTTACAGCACCCTGCGTGAGGTGGATACCGTCCTCTTCATGGTGCCAGCTGATGAGCCGCGTGGCAAGGGTGATGATATGATTATCGAGCGCCTGAAAGCGGCTAAGGTGCCAGTTATTTTGGTGGTTAATAAGATCGATAAAGTACATCCGGATCAGCTCTTAGCGCAAATTGATGATTTCCGTCAGCAGATGGATTTCAAAGAAATCGTGCCGATTTCAGCCCTGCAGGGTAATAATGTGTCCCATCTGATTGACATCCTCAGTGAGAATCTGGAGGAAGGCTTCCAGTATTTCCCAGAAGACCAGATTACCGACCATCCAGAGCGCTTTCTGGTGTCTGAAATGATTCGGGAGAAGGTGTTGATGCTGACGCGGGAGGAAATTCCCCACTCAGTCGCGGTGGTTGTTGACAGTATGAAGCGAGATAAGGAGACGGACAAGGTCCATATCCGAGCGACCATCATGGTGGAGCGCGATAGCCAAAAAGGTATTATCATTGGCAAAGGTGGATCCATGCTGAAGAAAATCGGATCCATGGCTCGGCGCGACATTGAGCTCATGCTGGGGGACAAGGTCTTCCTAGAAACTTGGGTCAAGGTCAAGAAAAACTGGCGGGACAAGAAGCTGGACTTGGCGGACTTTGGCTATAATAAGAAGGAGTATTGAATCCCTAAGGAAGCTAGGAAAAATTATTTTTAAAATAGCAGTGAAAGAGAGCATAACAATTTGTTATCTCTTTTTACTACAAACGAGAGATGGTCTACATTTTTTTCACCAGAAAGATACTAAAATAAGAATTGGAAATAGAGTATATATATGTCAAAATTAAAATCACAACTTCCTCTTTTTCAGAAAAATGATGTTAATATTTCTAGCGATGTCAACACAGTTTGGTCTATTGCGAATACACTTCGAGGAGCTTATCGCGCAGATAAATATCGTGATGTGATTATTCCCATGTTTGTATTAGCTAGATTGGAAGCAGCTCTACTGCCAACCAAGGATCAAGTGATTGCAGCCTACAAGAAAGACAAAAAAACACCGGAACAGATTCTTGAAGATATATCAGGATATAAATACTATAATACAAGCCCTTTTACTCTTAAAAATTTGCAAAATGATCCTGATGCAATCGAAGAAAACTTTCTCGCTTATTTAGATGGTTATTCCAAACGAGTAAAGGACATTATTGAAAACCTTAAGTTTAAGGAGCAGGTCCATACCTTGGCACAGACAGGACGCCTATTCACTGTCATTAAGAAATTCTCCAAAATTGATCTATCCCCGAGTACAGTGGATTCTATGCGAATGGGCTATATGTTTGAAGATATCATTCGCCGTTTCTCCGAAAATGAGGAAGCAGGATCTCACTATACACCTCGGGAGGTCATTGCTTTGATGGTCAACTTACTGCTCGTTGAAGCAGATGAGGAACTGTTTGTAGATAAGAGAATAGTAAAAATTCTAGACATGGCTGCTGGTACGGGAGGCATGCTGGCTACAGCCAAAAGTTATATTCGTCGTTTGAATTCTGAAGTGAATGTTCTTCTCTTTGGTCAGGAATATCTCTCAGAAACTTATGGTATCGGAAGGGCAGATATGCTGATTCGGCAGGAAAATTCTGACTACTTTGTGAAGACAGATACTCTTAAAGATGGTGATCCCTTTGCGGACAAAAAGATGAATTTTGTCATTGCCAATCCTCCCTTTGGCCAGTCTTGGGGAGGAAAGGACGCGGATGATGGTGTAGAACAGGCTGTCAAAAAAGATCAAGAACTCTTTGAGGCAACCGATGGCAGACAAGGTCGGTTTGTCAATACTCCGGCAACAGGTGATGCTCAGCTACTTTTCCACTTGCATGGCTTGGCTAAACTAGAAAAGAATGGACGTGCAGCTATTATTTCTAACGGGTCTCCGCTTTTTTCAGGTGGAACAACATCTGGAGAAAGTCAGATTAGGCGTTATATCTTAGAGAATGACTTGCTAGAAGCTATCATCGCACTCCCTGGTCAGTTTTTCTACAATACAGGAATTGGCATCTATATTTGGATCTACAATAAAAATAAAGCTCCTAAGCGTCAGAATAAGGTACAGTTTATCGATGCGACCGAAGAGTTTGTACCATTGAGAAAGTCTCTGGGACAAAAGCGTCGTGAACTTTCTGAGGACAATATCCGGCAGATTATCCAGTGGTACCATAACTTTGAAGAAAACGACCATGTGAAAATATTTGATAACAAAGAATTTCTTTATAAAGAGTATATCGTTATGCAGCCTCTGCAACGTCGAGGCAGAATTACTGAAGATACCATCGAAAAGGTTAAAAGTGTCCCATTTGTAGCAAAGCTTTATGATGAATACCAATATCAGGAACTGCTTGAAATGGAGCCTCGCACAGCCAATGATGAGAAGAAATTACAAGACTTAGCAGCTGGAAAAGCCAAGCAGGAGCAGTTATTAAATGCTCTCCGGCTTGGAATCACTGATGACAGCTACCCTAATTTTGAGGAATTTAGTCAGGCAATCAGAGAGCTATTATCTGAGGTGAAGGTGACACCAGCTAATGTCAATGCTATTGCGCTTACTATGAGCGAGATGGATAAGACAGCAGAAATTGTCACAACGACCAAGAAGGACAAGTTTGGCGAGATAGCAGATGGTATTGTCTATGATAAGACCACCAAGGATAGTGAAATCGTCAAACTGACAGAGGATGTTGAAGACTACTTTGCGCGTGAAGTCTATCCACATGTACCAGACGCCCACTATTGGTTTGATGAGGAAAAGGGCTATGGAGCTGAAATTCCTTTTACTAGGTATTTCTACCAGTACCAAGCCCCAGAAAGTGCAGATAAGCTCTTGGCAGAGTTCTACGAGCTTGAAGAAGAACTACAAAACCTCTTGGAGGAGCTCAAACATGACTAGGATGAAAGAGAGTGGCATCGACTGGATTGGACAGATACCAGAAGAGTGGGAAGTTGCTAAAGTCAATCATATTTTTGAGGAACATAAACAAAAAAATAGAGGTAATAAAGAAAAAAATCTATTATCTCTAAGTTACGGTCGTATTATCCGGAAATCCATAGATAGTTCTTTTGGACTTTTACCAGAATCATTTGATACGTATAATATTATTCAAAGAGGAGATATTGTTTTACGTCTGACTGATTTACAAAATGATAAAAGAAGTCTTCGTGTTGGACTTGCAAGAGAAAATGGTATTATTACTTCGGCATACTTAACATTGCGTTTAAAAAATTTAGAGAGTAACGACAGTTATATGTACTATCTTTTGCATACATATGATATTTGTAAAGTTTTTTATAACTTTGGTGGTGGAGTTAGACAAGGTGGGACTTGGTCAGATATTTATAAAATGGAGTTATTAATTCCTCCTTGTAATGAACAACAAAAAATTGCTGATTATCTAGACAAGAAAATAGCTCAGTTAGATAGGGCAAAAAGATTACTTGAAAAGCAAATTCAAAAACTCAAAGACTACCGCGCTAGCTTGATTTATGAGACTGTCACAAAAGGATTGGATAAAACAGTTCCTATGAAGGATTCAGGAATCGACTGGATTGGACAGGTTCCTGAGGGGTGGAAGATAGGACGAGTAAAAGATGCTTTTAAATTGAGAAGTGAAAAAAATTTTCGTCCTATTGAAGAAGTTCAACTACTTTCTCTATATACGGAATTTGGAGTATTCCCTCATGGTGATAGAGAGGAAAAAGGTAACAAAGCTGTTTCAACAGAAGGGTATAAGATTGTATATAAAAAAGATATTGTAGTGAATATTATTTTGGCTTGGATGGGCTCTATTGGAATATCAGAGTACGATGGAGTGACTAGTCCTGCATATGATATTTATGAACCTCTAGAAGGTGTTTGTTCTAAATTTTTCCATTATCTTTTTAGAACAGAAGCATTTGCTGGTCAGTGTTATAAATACGGAAAAGGTATTATGAAAATGAGATGGCGAACCTATTCAGATGACTTTAAGACTATTGAGATACTAATTCCTGATTATAACAGCCAAGTGAATATAGTTAAGTTTTTAGATAATAAACTCAAAATAATAAATCAGTTGATTGATATTAAACAAGAACAAATTGAAAATATTAATAAACAACGACAAACTCTTATTTATGATTATGTGACAGGGAAGAGGAGAGTGTAAATGGTTGTAGAACGTGAATTCAAGTGTCTTTTTTATAAAGCTATTTCTAAAACAAATGCTGTTTCAAAGATTAATGCATTTTTTGCTGGAATTGTTCCTAATGTGCCACTTGCTACAGAATCTATTGGTAATTTATCGTATTATTTACGAAATGATATTCGTAAAACAGATACGTATATAGTATTTACTATTGCAAAGGTTAATTTGGAGCAAGATATTCAAATTGATGATATTCAGACTCAAAATAGAGATATTGTGGAAAAATTAGATACCGAAGGAATAGCTAATGATGCTCAATTTTTGTATGATTTTAAAAATAGCATTTTGCTTCAGAAAAGAGGGAAATCGCAAACTACAATAGAAGAATTAAGAAAATTTATTGCTTTAAAGGTCGGAATTGATTATAAAGAACTTGAATTTGTTATTATAAAGGATAAGGATGCTATTGAAAATCTAGATAAGATGCGGCATATTCATGATGTTGTTTTTTCAATCGCTATTCCAGAAAATTTATCATTATTCTCAGATCAAGTAAAAGATATTAATAGTGGTGTTGAATTTGCTAAGGAAATGTCAGCCGAAAGTATGGAAATGAGAATAAAGGGAGCTAGTTTAAATAAAAATAGAATTAAACGCGCTATAGACGAATTGTGTTCGTATAAAGATAACCAGAATATGAAGATCCGAACTATGTCTGTTTATGGTGACTCAGAGATAATTGATTTAGTAACTCATAAGTTAAACTATTATGAAAAATATTATCTGGATGAAGTTGATAACAATGTCTTTTATGATAAACTTGAAAGAGCTTATAAAGTAAGGGAAGAGTATTTGAATGATTACTAAAATTAGAAAACATGAGAAAAAAATATTTTTTTTCCTTTCTTTGTTAGTAGCTTTGTATTTTTTGATATGTCCAATCAAATTGTCCGTTTTTCAGAATTATGCAGATTTTCTATCATCTATTCAAAATGTCCTTATTTTTACATCAGGTGTACTTATAGCTTCATTTAGTATTACTTCATTTTTACCGGACAATCCATTTATCAAAAAACTAAAAACTCTGAATTTAGACTTGCTAATAATGAAACAACTTTTTGATCTGTCGATTTTATCAGTACTATTATTAATTTTTCCTTCTATTTTTATATCTCTTGAACAAAATAACTCAGCAAATATTGTACATGTGGGTATGAGCATCTTTATCAGAAGTTTATTGTATTTCATTTTATCGCTATGTAGTTTAGTATTAACTTTTAGAAAGATTCTATGTTTAAGTTTAGATAGTGAAAAGGAAAAAAGAAAGACTAATTAGATATTTGTAAGTAATGGGGACATAATTGGGAATAGTGAGTTTTATAAGACTAATGTGTATGGCCTACATATTATTTCCGTTTATTATCCTTCCGTTAATCCGCAAATATTGTTCCGTTATTCCTCATATTGTTCCGAACTATGGTATAATAGAGGGAGAAAGTGAGGAGTGCTCATGTATATGACAGTGAGGCAGGCAGCTGATCTCTGGGGGATTTCTGATCGTCGAGTTCGGTCTCTGTGCAGTCAGGGAAAGATTCCGGGTGCTGTCCAAGAAGGGCGTTTGTGGAGAATTCCCTCAGATGCCAGAAAACCAGCGGATGGTCGCTATAAAAAAGCAGAGAGCCTCTTGCCTTTGATTGATGAAAAGATGATGAAGTTATCAAAACTTCGCCCTTTGACGGATGGAGAGCTGGAGCGGCTGAATGAAGAGTTCACAGTCGAATATACTTATAATTCAAATGCCATTGAGGGCAATACTCTGACCTTGCGTGAGACAGATTTGGTCCTGCGTGGATTGACTATTGACCAAAAGCCTTTAAAAGATCATATGGAGGCAATCGGTCATCAGGAGGCTTTTCAGTATGTTCAAAGGCTTGTTGAGGAGAACCAGCCTTTGTCAGATCAGATGATAAAGGATATTCATTATCTAGTATTAGCGGATAAAAAAAATGACCGAGGCATTTATCGGAGAGTCCCGGTGCGCATCATGGGAGCAGCCAATGAACCGGCTCAGCCGTATATGATTGCTCCATTGATGGAGAAGATCCTAATGGACTATGCTGCAAGTCAGGAAAATATGGTGACCAAACTAGCTCAGTTTCATATTGCCTTTGAGAGTATCCATCCGTTTATTGACGGCAATGGCCGAACAGGTAGGCTCTTGGTGAATTTGGAGTTGATGAAGGCAGGCTATCCACCAATTGATATAAAATTTATGGACAGATTAGCTTATTACCAAGCATTTGATGACTTTCATTCAAAAGGAAGTTTATCGGCAATGGAGGATTTATTTGCCAAATATATCAATGAAAGATTGGATATGTATTTGGAGATTTTATCTCTTGCTGATGAAGGATAAGGAGAGCAGATGGCAAATTTAGATATTACTGAGCGTTATGATTTTCAGCAATGGATTTTAAAAGATCTCATTCAGTATAATGGCTATATTCAGCGTGCTCAGTCTGCTTATAATCAAAGGTTGGCTATGGATATAGATATTTTATGGGAATTTCTGATGTCAACCCAAGAAGCAACTGTCGAAAAACTCTTGAAGCGTTTTGATAGAGAAACTATTCTCAATTTGATTAATCAAGAAATTATCAAAGGTGGTCTTCTATTTGCCTTAAAAGATGGAGTGTATATTGAGAATAAAAAACTTCGTCTTATGTACCGCAGACCAGCAACAGACTTTAATGAAAAGGCTAGCCATCAGTATAATTTAAATCGCTTGACAGTAATGGAAGAAGTGGTCTATAAGGACCAAGAACGTATTGACTTAGTCATCTTTCTTAATGGCTTAGCCTTGTTTGCTATTGAGTTGAAACTAAATTCAAGTGGCCAGTCTGTCCAAGATGCTATTAAGCAGTTAAAAGGACGTGATGTTAAAAATCGTCTTTTCCGATTTAATGCAGGAGTATTAGTTAGTTTTGCGGTTGACTGGATGGAAGTCTATATGACAACTCAGCTTAAGGGATCAGATACCTACTTCTTGCCTTTTAATAAAGGAAAGGGTGAAGGGATTGACCAAGGAGCAGGGAATCCCCAGAATAATCAGGGGCCAGAAACAGAATATCTATGGCGAGATTTGCTGAAGAAAGAAAGTATCCTACAGTTGATTGAACGTTTTATCTTTTTAACGCCTGATAAAAAGGATATCATTTTTCCGCGTTATCAGCAGAGACGAGCAGTTAATCGTATTTTAGAAGATATGCGAGTCAACCATACTGACAGAAACTATCTGATTCAGCATTCTGCGGGGTCGGGTAAAACAAATACGATTGCTTGGTTGGCACACAGCTTAGTTAGTCTTCATGATGAAGAAAATCAAAATATCGTTGATACAGTTTTGGTTGTTACTGACCGTATCGTTGTTGACCGTCAACTTCAAGATGCTATTCGTTCTATTGAGCATCAGCCTGGTGTGATTAAGGTTATGGATGATAAGGCTACTTCTAGCGACTTAGCAGATGCACTTGCTGGGAATACAAAAATTGTTGCGACCACTATCCATAAGTTTGCACAAATAAATAAATCAAACTGGATGTCTGCGGGTGTAACAGCAGAAAAGAAATTTGCCATTTTGATTGATGAGGCGCATAGTTCTACGACTGGCTCCTATATGAGTGCAGTCAGTCAGGTATTGACTGAAACGGATATAGAGAACGGCACAATGGATGAGCCACAAGAAGTGTCTGTCGGCGATGCTATTGAACAGGAAATTGCCCGTACAGGGAAACAAGACAATATTTCTATTATTGCATTTACAGCGACACCTAAAGCTACTACATTGCAGTTGTTTGGCTCTACTAGACCAGATGGTTCAAAGGTTCCTTTTGACTTGTACAGTATGAAGCAGGCTATTGAGGAAGGTTTTATTTTAGATGTTCTCAATAACTACACCACTTATAAAACATACTACAAGCTAAATAAGGCGGTCGAAGAGGATCCTGAACTCAAAACGACAGTGGCAAAGCGGAAAATTGCTAAATTTGTGGAGCTATCTGATGAAAATATTCATCAAAAGGTCGAAATTATCATGGACCATTTTATTACTCATGACATCATGGCTGATTTAGGTGGACATGGAAAGGCAATGATTGTAACTTCAGGACGTGAGGCAGCTGTCAAATACCAACAAGCTTTTAAGAAATATTTAAAAGAGCATCATATTACTAGTATCGGAGCGGCCGTCGCTTTTTCAGGAAGGTTGAGCCTTGATGGAGCTGAATTTAGCGAATCTTCTATGAATGGCTTTAGTGAAGATAAGCTCAAAAGTAAGTTTGATACTGATGATTATCAAGTGCTAATCGTTGCAAATAAATATCAAACGGGCTTTGACCAGCCTAAATTATTGGCTATGTATGTAGATAAAAAGTTGCGTGATGTAGCAGCAGTACAGACTTTATCTCGTTTGAATCGTATTGTAAAAGGCTATCACAAAAAGACTTTTATTCTTGATTTTAAAAATACCTATGAGGATATTAATAGAGCTTTTGCTCCCTACTACCGAGAAACAATTTTGACTGAAACGATTACTCCGAGCGATGTATTTGATTTAGATGCTAAAATTGAAAGTTATGGAATAGTAGATAATGATGATGTCCATGCCTATAATCAATTCTTATATCAAGAGAAACGTTCCAGCCGCGATAAACAAAAGATGCTCGCTCTACTGTCAAACGGGTATGCACGAGTGCAGCGTTTTGATGAAAAAGAACAAGTAAATATCCGTAAAGTTATTCGTGGATTTTTACGGATGTATACCTTCTTGATTCAGGCTACAGCTTATCAAAATGAATTGCTTCATGAACGATACAATTATCTGCAAGGTCTTGTGAAAATGATTGATGTCCGATTGGGAGGGAATGATTTCACTATTGCTGATAAGATTGTTGTAGATTATATGAAACACAAACAAACCGGTTTTTACACTGTGGCAGAGTTAGAGGGAAATTATTCGGTGACACTAAATAAGCCGAATTTATCAAATGTTTCTGAAGAACAAGAGAAAAAATTGTCTGAAATCATTGAAGAAATTAATGAGCAGCTTGATTTAGATATTGATGATCAAATTGCTGTTAGCGGGGCAGTCTCAATTAGGGAATTGATGAAGAAGAATCCTAAATTGAAGCAATCAGCTTTAGTAAACTCTCGCGAAGATTTCGAATTTTCATTTGAGGATGAAATTGATAAAGCTTTAACTGATGGTTACACCCAAAATCAAGATTTCTTTGGAGTGCTATTGAGTAATGAAGATTTCAAAAAGCGTATTGCAAAGATTTTTATTGATGATGTTTACCAAAGTTTTAAAAAGAGTGGTGATTAAAAATTCTATTAGGAATAACAAAAATTACACAAGCAAATTTGTCTATTCTAAAAACAGGTAAGGCTAAAGGTATTCGCTTTGCGACCTTACTGGCTATCTGTGAAACGCTGGATTGTCAGCCTGCTGATATTTTAGAGTATATTTCTGGCTAATAAATAGAAGATAGAAAGGAACTTTATGCCTGAATTACCTGAAGTGGAGACGGTTCGGCGCGGTTTGGAGCGTCTGGTTGTTGGCAAGACGATTGGACAGGTGCGGGTCCGCTATGCTAAGATGATCGGTACAGGAGTGGATAGCTTTGTCCATGACTTGCCAAGTCAGACCATTGAAAGGATTGGCCGTCGGGGCAAGTATTTGCTCTTTTACCTGACAGGCGGAGTGCTGGTTTCCCATCTGCGAATGGAAGGCAAGTATCTTTTTTATCCTGATGCGGTGCCTGAGCGCACGCATGCCCATGTCTTTTTCGAGATGACAGATGGTGGAACGCTTGTTTATGAGGATGTTCGTAAGTTTGGGACCATGGAGCTATTGAGAAAGGATCAGCTGGAGACTTATTTTACTGCCAGAAAGCTTGGTCCTGAGCCGACAGAGGCGGACTTTCTTTTGGCGCCTTTTGCAGCAGCTTTGGGTCGTTCCAAGAAGCCTATAAAACCCTATTTGCTGGAGCAGACTTTGGTCGTTGGACTGGGCAATATCTATGTAGACGAGGCCCTTTGGCGGGCGCGGATTCATCCGGCCAGGCCTGCAGCTAGTCTAAAGCCTGCTGAGGCCAAGCGGCTGCGTGAGCAGATTATAGAAGTTTTGCAGCTCGGGATTGAAAAGAGAGGATCGACCATTCGGACCTATCGTAATGCTTTGGGTGAAGATGGCACTATGCAGGATTTTCTGCAAGTTTATGGAAAGACTGGTCAACCTTGTGCTAGATGCGGCAGCCCGATTGAAAAAATTAAGCTGGGTGGACGCGGTACTCATCTCTGTCCTCATTGTCAGAAAGCGAGGTAGCTGTCATGGCAAGAATTATCGGTATCACTGGCGGCATTGCCTCGGGTAAGTCAACTGTGACAGAGTTTTTAAGGCAGCAGGGCTACCAAGTCATTGATGCGGATCAGGTGGTTCATGAGTTACAGGAGCCGGGGGGACGGCTTTATCAAGCTCTTTTATCCGCTTTTGGTCCAGCTATCTTACAGGAAGATGGGCGCTTGGATCGGCCCAAGCTGGGAGCTATGATTTTTGGGAATCCCGAACTCATGGCGCGGTCCAGTCAAATACAAAACCGTATTATTCGCGAGGAACTGGCTGGCAGACGAGGTTTGCTAGCAGAGAAGGAAGATATCTTTTTTATGGATCTTCCCTTGCTGTTTGAGTTACAATATGAGGACTGGTTTGACCAAATCTGGCTGGTGGATGTGACGGAGGAAACTCAGCTCAGTCGTCTTATGTCTCGAAATGCTCTCAGTCAGGAAGAGGCAGAAAAACGCATAGCAGCTCAGCTATCTCTTCGAGAAAAACGAAAGAGGGCAGACGTGCTGATTGATAATAATGGATCGCTTGAGGAAACTCGACAGCAGATTCGCGATGCTTTGAAGAAATTAGAAAGAAGATGATTTTATTACAAATCAAGTAAATTGGAAACATAACCTGAAAGTCGCTTGGTTTGGGAACTTCCTGACAGGTGCCAGCATTTCTCTGGTGACGCCTTTTATGCCACTTTTCGTGGAGCAGCTGGGTGCCAGAGGTCATGAGGTGGAGTATTACGCTGGGCTAGGGATTTCTCTCTCTGCAATCTCAGCGGCCCTGCTCTCTCCTGTTTGGGGAAGTCTGGCTGATCGATATGGCCGCAAGCCTATGATGGTACGTGCGGCTTTTGCCATGGTTTTTACTATGGGCGGTATTGCCTTTGTGCCCAATATTTTCTGGCTCTTGCTCCTACGCTTTCTAAACGGTGTTTTCGCTGGTTATGTTCCCAACAGCACAGCTCTGATTGCCAGTCAGGCTCCCAAGGAAAAAACGGGTTATGCTCTGGGAACTCTCTCGACCGGTGTCGTTGCGGGTAATCTTATGGGGCCATTTATTGGCGGTCTGATTGCGGAGATGTTCGGTATTCGCAATGTCTTTCTTCTGATTGGCGCCTTTTTTCTAGCATCAGCCTTAATGACCTTTTATTTGATTCGGGAGGATTTTGTGCCAGTGACCCGACAAGAAGAGGTAGGCTATAGGGAATTGCTGCGTCAACTCAGGTATCCTAAGATGCTGATTAATCTCTTTCTGACCAGCTTTGTTATCCAGTTTGCAGCTCAATCTATCAGCCCTATCCTTGCCCTCTATGTCAGAGAACTGGGTCAAAAGGACAATCTGATTTTTGTTTCGGGTCTCATCGTTTCTAGCATGGGACTTTCCAGCATGATGAGCTCCAGTATTTTGGGGCGGTTAGGAGACCGTATCGGAAATCACAGGCTCCTGGTGCTGGCTCAGTTCTATTCAATCCTGATTTATCTGCTCTGTGCCAATGCTGGCTCCCCTATGCAGCTAGGCTTTTATCGCTTTTTATTTGGTCTAGGAACAGGGGCGCTGATACCAGGTGTCAATGCTCTGCTAAGTAAGATAACACCCAAATTTGGAATCTCTAGGATTTTCAGCTATAATCAGATTTTCTTTTATCTGGGTGGGGTGGTCGGCCCTATGTCTGGATCGTTCATTGCGGCAGCCTATGGCTATCATTCAGTCTTTTATGCAACAGCAGGGCTAGTTGCTGTCAGTATGCTGGCCAATCTCTTTAGTTTTCGAAATTTATTTAAAAAGAAGGATATCTAGTGCGCGTTAAAATAAATTTAAAATGTTCCAGCTGCGGCAGTCAGAACTATCTGACCAGCAAAAATACTAAAACGCATCCGGACAAAATTGAGGTCTTAAAGTATTGTCCTAAGGAAAGAAAAGTGACTTTACATCTTGAATCCAAGTAGATTTTATGATAAAATAGATAGGATTTTAAGGAGTTTTTATTTATGTACAACCTATTATTAACCATTTTAGTCATTTTATCAGCTATTATTGTCATTGCAATTTTCATGCAGCCAACCAAAAATCAGTCTAGCAACGTCTTTGATGCCAGTGCCAACGATTTGTTTGAACGTCCTAAGGCACGCGGTTTTGAAGCTGTGATGCAGCGTATGACGGGAATCATGATTTTCTTCTGGCTACTGATTGCATTGGTATTAGCAGTATTATCTAGTAAATAAAATGGGCTCTGACTTCGTCTCGGCCTATTTTTTAAGTTTTAAAGAGATTTAAAAGAGATGAAGAAAGAACTCATCAAGAGAAGAGGAATATGAAATCAGAAATCATTGAATATTTAAAAGACAGGCAGCAGGCTAGCGTAGATGAGCTGGCGGCTGCTTTGGGGAAAGAGTCTTCCAAAGATTTTAGTAGCTTGGTCAAGACCATTTCCCAGATGGAAAGAAAGCATCAGATTCGCTTTGATGACAAGGGGCGGATTGAGCTTTATGAGAAGAAAAAGCAAGAGCGTCTGACGCTCAAGGGTGTTTTTCATGCCCACAAGAATGGCTTTGGCTTTGTCACCCTGAATGAGGAAGAGGATGACCTCTTTGTCGGCCGTAATGATGTCAATCATGCCATTGATGGCGATACGGTGGAAGTAGTCATTACCAAGGTGGCAGACCGGATCAAGGGAACATCAGCTGAGGCTAAGATTATCGATATTTTGGAGCACAGCCTGACTTCAGCAGTTGGCCAGCTGGTTCTGGATGAGGAAAAGCCCAAGTATGCGGGCTATATCCGCTCGAAAAATCAGAAAATCCGCCAGCCTATTTATGTCAAAAAACCAGCTATGGTTCTGGATGGTACAGAGGTGCTCAAGGTCGCTATTGACAAATATCCAACCAAGAAACACGATTTCTTTGTGGCGAGTCTGGTCGATGTAGTCGGTCATGTCAACGATCCAGGTATTGATGTGCTGGAAGTGCTGGAGTCTATGGACATTGTCTCTGAATTTCCAGAAAAGGTCTTGGAAGAGGCAGAGCGAGTTCCAGATGCACCGACAGAGAGTGATTTGGAAGGACGTTTGGACCTGCGTGAAGAGGTTATCTTCACCATTGATGGAGCGGATGCCAAAGACTTGGACGATGCTGTCCATATCAAGCGTCTGAAAAATGGCAACTTTGAGCTAGGCGTCCATATCGCAGATGTGTCCAACTATGTCAAAGAAGGCTCTGAGCTGGACAAGGAAGCCCTCAATCGAGCGACTTCTGTCTATGTGACCGACCGCGTGGTGCCTATGCTGCCAGAGCGCCTGTCCAACGGTATCTGCTCCCTCAATCCCAATGTGGACCGGCTGACCCAGTCGGCTATCATGGAGATAGATGCCAAGGGGCGCGTGGTCAAGCATATCATCACTCAGACTGTTATCAAGACAACCTTTCGCATGACTTACAGTGATGTCAACGACATCATTGCTGGAAATCAGGAAAAAGCTGAGCAGTTCAAGGCCATTGTGCCCAGTATTGACAGCATGGTCCAGCTGCATGAGATTCTGGAAAGCATGCGCTTTAAACGCGGTGCGCTCAACTTTGACACCAATGAAGCCAAAATCATGGTCAACAAAGAAGGTCGGCCGGTGGATATTGTCCTGCGTCAGCGGGGAATTGCTGAGCGCATGATTGAGTCCTTTATGCTGGTGGCGAATGAGACGGTGGCTGAGCATTTTGCTAAGCTAAATCTGCCCTTCATCTATCGGATCCACGAGGAGCCTAAGGCGGAGAAGGTGCAGAAGTTTATCGACTACGCCTCTAGCTTTGGGATTCGGATATACGGGACGGCTAGCTCTATGAGTCAGCAGGCTCTGCAGGATATTATGGAGGCGGTCAAAGACCAGCCTTATGAGGAAGTCCTGTCCATGATGCTTTTGCGCTCCATGCAGCAGGCTCGCTACTCTGAGCACAATCACGGGCACTATGGTCTGGCAGCGGAGTTTTATACGCATTTCACCAGTCCGATTCGCCGCTATCCGGACCTTCTGGTTCATCGGATGGTACAGGATTATGGCAAATCTAAAGAAATAGCAGAGCATTTTGAGCAAGTGATTCCAGAGATTGCCAGTCAGTCCTCCAGCCGAGAGCGTCGGGCTATCGAGGCCGAGCGTGAAGTTGAAGCTATGAAGAAGGCTGAGTTCATGGAAGACTTTGTTGGAGAAGAATTTGACGGCGTGGTCTCAAGCGTGGTTAAGTTTGGACTCTTTGTCGAACTGCCTAATACGGTCGAAGGCTTAATCCATGTCACAAACTTGCCAGAGTTTTACAGCTACAATGAGCGGACGATGACCCTGCAAGGAGAAAAGTCCGGCGTGGTCTTCAAGGTCGGTCAGCAGATTCGTATCAAGCTGGTCCGAGCGGATAAGGCTACAGGCGAGATTGACTTTGAATACTTGCCTAGTGAATTTGACCTGGTAGAAAAGACTAGCAAGAGTGGCAGAGGCAAGTCAGGCAGAAAGAGACGCCGTGAAGATGACAAGCGCAGCCATTCTTCCAAAGAAAAAGGCTACAGAGATAAGAAAGATAAGAAGTCCAAGAAAGGCAAGAGCCAGAAGGCATTTTACAAGGAACTAGTCAAGAAAGGAGCCAAGCATGGCAAAGGGAGAAGGAAAGGTCGTCGCGCAAAATAAAAAGGCCAGACACGACTACACCATCGTAGACACCATCGAGGCTGGCATGGTGCTGACAGGGACGGAGATTAAGAGTGTCCGTGCCGCCCGCATCAATCTCAAAGACGGCTTTGCCCAGATCAAGAACGGTGAGGCCTGGCTTAGCAATGTCCATATCGCGCCTTATGAAGAGGGCAATATCTGGAACCAAGAGCCTGAGCGTCGCAGAAAGCTGCTGCTGCATAAGAAGCAGATCCAAAAGCTGGAGCAGGAGACCAAGGGAACCGGCATGACGCTGGTGCCGCTCAAGGTCTATCTCAAGGACGGCTATGCCAAGCTGCTCCTGGGCTTAGCCAAAGGGAAGCACGACTACGACAAGCGCGAGTCCATCAAACGCCGCGAGCAAAACCGCGACATCGCAAGACAAATGAAAAACTTTAATACAAGATGAAAGACTGGGCGACCGGTCTTTTTTATTTTAGGGAGCAAGTTTTCCAGTTATTCGATTGTCTTCGATGACTTTTCTAATTTTAAAAAAAGAAGTGAGCATAATAGTTGATAAGTAACCATCCAGGTGATATACTTGTTCTTGTATCAGATACAAGTTTATGGAAAAGGAGTTTCTATGGATACAAAATTCTCAGTGGCTTTGCATATCTTGACAATGATTAGTGAGAGTAGGGAGACTTTGAGTTCGCAAAACTTAGCGACGAGTGTAGGAACTAATTCTAGCTATATCCGAAAAGTCATTACCTTGTTGAAAAATGCAGGTTTAATTATTTCTCATCAAGGTAAATCGGGCTACCAACTCGGCAAATCTCCTAAGAAGATGAGTTTACTTGAGATTTATTATGCGACCCAAGAAGTTAAGCACATTAGTTTGTTTCAAATGCATCAGAACGCTAATCAAGAATGTCCTGTCGGACAAAATATTCAAGAAGCGGTCTCGCCAATTTTCGCTAGCACAGAAGCTCAGCTAGAAAAAGCACTAAGTCATCAAACATTAGATGATGTCATCAATAATTTATATAAAACAGCTAATCAAGTTCGAAACTGACTTGTAAAATCTTAGTTTTAAAAACAAAAATACAGTCTTGCACTTGATGCAAAGAAGATAAAGGATAGAAAAGAGATTATAATGAAAGCAGCACTACATACAAAATACGATAAAAAGAACATCAACCTTACGATAACAGAAATAGCAAAGCCTATCATTACAGATAATCAAGTTTTGGTTAAGGTCACTGCAGCGGGAGTCAATCCTTTGGACAATATGATTTCCCGAGGAGAAGTTAAGATGATTGTTCCTTACAAATTGCCGCAAACAGCTGGAAATGAAGTTGTTGGAGTTATTGAAGAACTTGGAAGCCGTGTCAGCAACTTCAAACTTGGCGACCGTGTTTTTGCTCGCCTCCCACTTGATCATATCGGAGCTTTTGCGGAATATGTTGGTGTAGATAGTGAAGCCTTGGCAAAAGTTCCAGAATATTTGACAGACATAGAAGCCGCTGCGGTACCTTTGACAGCTTTGACTATTATGCAAGCTCTTGAGCTTATGGGAGCTCAAGCTGGTAAAACAATCTTCATCTCTGGAGGTACAGGTGGTGTTGGTGGCATGGCGATTCCTATTGCTAAAGCAAAAGGCTTGAAGGTCATCACGAATGGTGCTGCTGCTAACGCTGAGCGTGTCTTGAAACTGGGGGCAGATCGCTTTATTGATTACAAGACGGAGGATTATACAAAAACTGTCAGCGATGTGGACTATGTTTTGGATACACTTGGTGGTTCTGAAACAGAGAAGCAAATGTCTATCATGAAAAAAGGTGGACACTTGGTTTCTCTTCGAGCGATGCCAAATGGTGCTTTTGCTAAACGTATGAACTTGCCAAAATGGAAACAAATCTTGCTAGGACTTGCTGGTCGTAAGTTTGATAAGATGGCTGAGAAGTATGGTGTTCATTATCATTTTATCTTTGTTGAAAGTAATGGTGCTCAATTACAAGAAGTGGCAGATATTTTCAGTAAGCTTGAAATCAAACCATCTATTGATACAGTTTACCCGTTTGATGAGGTGAATGCTGCTCTCGACAAGGTTGCGAATGGACGTTCACGTGGGAAAACAGTTCTCAGCTTTGAATAATTAGAAAGAAGTTTATGTCTTACATTACAACAAAAAATCAATACATCTCTGTTGCCGGCAATCAAATTGCTTATCGTGAACTTAGCAAGGGTAAGTCTGACTTTCCGCTTGTTATGTTAGTTCACTTGGCTGCGACCTTGGACAATTGGGATCCAAAACTTTTAGATTTGATTGCGAAAGAGCATCATGTCCTTGTCTTAGACCTACCAGGTGTTGGGGCCAGTCAGGGAAAAGTTGCAACGACTATCCCAGGCATGGCAGAGCAAACCATCGCCATTATAAGTGATTTAGGTTACAATCGTATCAACCTTTTAGGACTATCTATGGGCGGTATGATTGCTCAAGAAATAGTTCGTATGGATTCTGATTTGGTTAATTGTCTTATTTTGGCAGGAACTGGTCCTCGAGGTGGATTTGAAATGGATAAGGTTACCGGAAAAACATTCAAATATATGTTTAAAGCTGCCCTTGAGCGTATTGACCCAAAACGCTATATTTTTTACAATCATGATGAGCAAGGTAAAGTAGAGGCTTTGAAGGTTTTAGATCGTATGGGCGCGCGGACTGAGGAATTTAAGGACAAAGACATGAAAATTGCTGGTTTCTTAACGCAGCTCAAGGCAATCAAGGCTTGGGGACAAGCTCCACAAGACGATCTGAAATATATCACTCAACCAACCTTAATTGTGAATGGTGATAAGGATATGCAAGTCCCAACAGAAAATTCTTATGCTATGCATGAAAAGGTAGAAGGCAGCAAACTTCTTATCTATCCAAATGCTGGACATGGTTCCATTTTCCAATATGCGGATGAATTCTCAAAGGAATTGTTGAGTTTTTTGGCAGCATAAATAGTCAAAATGCTAGGGTTAAAAAAGGACATAGCAACTTTCATACAAGATAAAAGACTGGGTGACCGGTCTTTTTAAGTATTCAACTGTGACTTTTGATTTATGCTATAATGGGAGATGAAGTTTGAGGATGACCACTTTTGGTGAATGATTGATGAAAAAAAGTGGAATGACTCCGAGGACTATCAAAATAAATGGCTAGATGAATTAAAAACTGGTGGTAAGCAAATGAAACTCAATAAAAAATTTTTCATATTTATATTCTGTTTGATTCTGACTTCCGTGGCTTCACTGACTTTTTTTCTAGGTGGGAAGAAGAAAGAATATACTAAGAGTGAATATTGTGTTGAAGGAATACAGCTATTTAATAAAGATAAATATGTTTTGGTTGGCAGTAAAGAAACTGATTCTTTTCGCTATAGTCAAAATTATATAACGGATTTTAAATACAACAGTTTGGATGAATATGACAGTATAATTTCATCTAAAGTAAATAAAGAGGAATATTTCAAAATCAAGATTTATGATTTACACGATTCCACCAAAATAACTAGCAAAGAAGTCGATATCTATAGTTTGTTAGGACGAGAGAATACATATAGGCTTAAGCAGATTCGGGAGCAGTTCTCAAGGGATGGAAAAGAATATTTATCCTTTAGCATGTATTCGAACGAAGGCGGTAAGATAGAAAAAACTATATACGTAATTCTGTCGTTGGATACGGGAAAAATCGAAAAGAAGATGTCAGAAAATGAGTTCAATGAATTTTTAAGTAAAGAGGATATCACAATTTTTCCTTTGGAGGCTTCTTCGCCTATGGCTACCAATTGGAAAAAAGGAGGTATAGAGAGTCAGATTAGTTCTTCAACATCAAATTATCACTTAGGATATGGACCAGGTTACTTAGTAGCTTCTTATGATAAAGGTAATTTAGATCTTTCAGGCACTAATTTTGCAAAACTCTATCCAGAAATTTCAACAAATATAAAAGAAATGAATAAAATCTATTTCCGTCCAGAGCAATACAATGAGGAGGAGTGGTTTAATGATTTAATTCATTGGTTTGCGCCCGAAGGTCAGGATGTAATGGAACTTTATGCCACAGATGAAGCAACTGGAGAGAAAACACAGATTCGATCTTTTAATGATTTCAAGAATTGGGTTGAAACCCATCCACAAAAAGAAAAATAGAAACGATAAGAAGAAAGGTAAAAAATGATAAGAAAATTATTGTTAAGTATTCTTGCTTTAGCAGTCTTGGGACTTGCCATATTTGCTTGGCAGTGTCATTTAAAACAAGATCAGCTTCAAAAAGCTAAGGAAGAAAGAGAAACTTATGAATCCTTAATTTATTATACAGGGACTTTTACAATTGATGATTATTCTTTTCTTGAAAATGGTACAGGGGTAGTGGTTCATTGGAAATCAGAAAATCCAGAGGAAGATGCCTTAGTTCGCAAGTATGCTACTCTGAAAAACGCAGATGAACCAGTGCAAGTGACACGTGGTGCGCGTAATGCCAACTATATTGTTCGAGAGAACATGAAGCTTCCTTCAGGACCGAATTATCTCGATAAAAAAAATGAAGGTAACTATTATACCTTATCCATTTACCACGTTAAGAATCAACAGTTAGAAGGTTATAAAGAAGATTTGTATAAATTAGTTTCAGACTATAATTCTCGATATTTACCTAGAGGAATAGAGGAAACATTAACTGTCATTGATGGAAATAATTATTTGTCTATTCTTGCCTCTGAGTCTGGGGAACATGATAAGTTTCAAACTCTTTGGTACAATCTTGATACTCGAAAAATTGAATGGGAAGATAACAAGACAGCACAATTTCAAAGCCCAACCTTTAATTTTAAACTAAATAGGCAACAGTTTGATGAAAAGTTGGGGAATTTCAGATTTCCTATTTTATATCCTTTAGATGAAGCTGTGGATACAAGTTGGATTCGAAATATCTTGATGGCGCAAACAGACCCAAAGGCAGCGGCATTATTGGAAAAAACGAACTCTCAACTTTATATACTTGATAAGAGCGTTAAAGACTATCTAGAGTTTTATAGTCTGTTAGTTCCTTCGAATACAGACTTATATGAAGGTGTGATTCCAGCAAGTATCAGTAAAGATGGATTGGAACATCCTTTTAACTCTAAAGAGGAATTCAACCAGTTTTATGATGAGAGTAAGGATAAGGAATTAATGAAACAAAAACAGAATAAATCAATTTTACAAGAAAGGGTATACTGATGAGTCGTAAAGAGATAGATGCTGAAAAGTAAACTTCCTATGTGAGAAAGAACTGGCTGATTGACCAGTTCTTTCTTTTTGCTAGAGACAGTTCAACTTGGCACTTGTAAAGTCTGTGCTTTTCGAGTATGATAAAGACAGTTAGATTACTCGTAGTTTGCTTTTAGAGAAAGGATTATTTATGACAGAAGAATTGCTAGCTTATAAACGCATGCCGCTGTGGACGGCTGAGACAATGCCAGAGACAGTAAAGAGAAAGCACAATACCAAAGAGGGAACTTGGGGCAAAATCAATGTTCTCAAGGGACGCCTTAAGTTTGTCGAGATGTCAGAGGAAGGTGAGGAGCTGGCTGAGCACATCTTTGAGGCTGGTCAGGACAATCCTTTTGCCCAGCCCCAAGCTTGGCATCGGGTCGAAGCCTTGACGGATGACCTAGAGTGGTATTTGGAGTTTTACTGTCGGCCTGAGGATTATTTCCCTAAGAAATACGGCAGTAATCCAGTGCACTCAGAGGTTTTGGAAGCCATGCAAACAGTCCGGCCTGGACGGGCTTTAGATCTGGGCTGTGGTCAAGGTCGCAATGCTCTCTTTCTAGCTAAGCAGGGCTTTGAAGTGACAGCTGTAGATCAGAATGAGCTGGCACTGGAGATCTTACGTAGCATTGTGGAGCAGGAGGATTTAGATCTGCCAGTGGGTAGTTACGATATCAACTCAGCTAGTCTAACCCAGACTTATGATTTGATCGTTTCCACCGTTGTCCTTATGTTTCTGCAGGCGGAGCGAATTCCGGATATTATCCGAAATATGCAAGAGCACACAGCGCTTGGTGGCTATAATCTCATTGTCTGTGCTATGGATACAGAAGACTTCCCATGCTCTGTTCCCTTTCCTTTTGCGTTTAAGGAAGGCGAGCTTGCCGAGTATTACAAGGACTGGGAGCTGGTTAAGTACAATGAAAATCCTGGTCACCTCCATCGCCGTGATGAAAACGGCAATCGAATTCAGCTGCGCTTTGCGACTATGCTGGCTAAAAAGGTTCAGTAGAAGATGCTAGGACAGAACTAAATTTTTGAAAATTTAGCTTGGCCCACTTATTTTGAGGCTTAGGTTTAAAAGGTCTGGGAGACAATTTAAATTGTCTCAGATTCAATATTTTTTGAACATAATAAAGCTAGACTGAGATATTTTTGTCTCAGTCTTTTTATTTTAGTAAAAAACTTTAGAAATATTTTAGAATTTCTTGAGAAATATCTGAAGTTTGGACGCTATACTAGAAAGTGCAAGGGGCGAGAGAAAAGAGCTGGAAGCAACAGGACAGCTGATAGAAACTTTAGTTTTTCTTTAAGTGTGAGTCTAGAGCAGATCACTTTTAAAAGCAGACTGAACGACCTAATTCTCTCTTCTTGCGGCAAATTTTTCCAGACCTTCAGTTTTCTGTTGACGAGGAAAAAAGAATATGTTAAAGTAAATGAGTAAAATAAAAAAGTCAATTATATTTTACTTAATATACAAGGAGGAACTCATGAAGAAAAGAACCAAAATCATTCTAACTTCTACGTTGACTGTGACCGGCCTAATCTTGGCTGCCGGTGGCTATTGGGCTTATAAGACCTTTGTCCCTCAGGAGACACCGATCGATAAGAATGCCACAGTGAGGACCAATTACTATCAGGCCATCAATAAAAAATGGCTGGAAAAGGCAGAGATTCCTAGCGATCAGCCGTCTAACGGTGTGTTTTATGAACTGAACGAGCAGGTCAAGGATAAGATGAAGGCGGATGTCAAAAATCTAGTCTCTGGTAAAGAAGAGTCAACGATTGAAGGCATGCCTGAGTTTATCAAATACTATCAGCAAGCGACTGACTTCAAGCAGCGGGAAAAGGATGGCCTAGCCCCTCTCAAGCCCTATCTCAAGGAAATTGAAGACTTGTCCGATTTGAAGGACCTAGCCAGTAAGGCTGTTGACTGGGAAAAGCGTGGTCTAGCACTGCCGTTTACCCTTGAAATTAGTTCTAACCTAGAAAATACCAATCAGAAACAAGTGAATCTGTCCAGTCCAAGTCTTATGCTGCCGGATAAGAGCTACTATGAAGATGAAGGTGCTAAGAAAAGGATGATGGATCCGCTGGAAAAAGCATTCAAAGAAGCCATGCAAAAGCTGGGCTACAGTGAAAAAGAGAGCGAAAAGATTGTCAAAGAAGCCTTAGAATTTGATGGAGAACTGGCCAAGTATGCCCAAAGTAATGAAGAAACTTCGGAAATTAAAAATCTTCACCATCCTAAGACGGCTGAAGACATCAATGCCTACTCTGATACCTTTAAGTTTCACGATATTATCAATGACTATCTAGGCCAGGAAGCTGGTGATGTCAATGTACCTAACCCTAAGTATTATGAAAATTTTGCCAAGGTAGTCAACGACAAGAACTTTGCCAAGCTCAAATCTTGGATACTTGTGAAGCAAGCCGCATCAGCATCTAGTTTTCTAACCGATGACTATCGGCTGATTTTTGCAGAGTACCAAAAATCCTTGCAAGGTACTAAGGAAGCAACTTCAAAAGAAGATGCAGCCTACAATCTGACAACAGGAACTTTTTCAGATGTCTTCAGTCTTTACTATGGACGTAAATATTTCGGTGAGGAAGCCAAGCAAGAAGTAACCCAAATGGTCAAGGATATCAAGGAAGTCTATCGGGAACGTATGCTGAAAAACGAATGGCTATCAGAAGAAACCAAGCAGAAGGCAGTCAAGAAGCTGGATACTATGAAACTCTATATCGGCTATCCTGAAAAAGTTCGCGAAGCGACTAAGGCCTTGAAAGTAGACGATAAAAAATCCTTCTTTGAGAATGCAATTGCTTTGAGTCAAGCAAAACATCAATATGATGTTGAGCACTTCTCTGAGCCAGTAGACAAGGACGAGTGGGTCATGCCTTCCTATGATATCAACGCTTACTACTCACAGGAAAATAACAGTATCAACTTCCCAGCTGCAATCCTGCAGAATCCATTCTTTGATGTTAAGCAAGAGATGGAAAAGAACTACGGCGGTATTGGTATGGTTATTGGTCATGAGATTACTCACGCCTTCGACTCAAACGGTGCAAACTTTGATGAAGAGGGGAATTTGAACAATTGGTGGACAGAAGCAGATAAGAAAGCTTTTGACAAGAAAATTGAAGCTGTTACCAAGCAGTGGGATGGTATTGAAATCTACGGCGGCAAGGTCAACGGCAAGCTTACAGTAACAGAAAATGTAGCCGATGCCGGTGGACTTTCAGCCACTCTCGAAGTTGTGAAAAAGAAATATCCAGATGCAGACTTGAAGAATTACTTTGAAAACTATGCCAATATCTGGAGAAGCAAGGCTAGTCTGCAATTTAACCAACTTCTCTTGAAGGTAGATGTTCATGCTCCTTCCGAGCTTCGGGTCAACCAACAACTCAAAAATGTAGAGGCCTTCTATGAAACCTATCCAGAAATTAAAGAAGGTGATGCCATGTATCTGGCTCCAGATAAGCGGGTCAGCGTATGGTAAGATGGCTTGTCTAGAGAAGACGGTAAAATAATCTAAGCTATGAAGCACAACCAGTTTGGTAATAGGAGAGAAGTTTGTTCTTTTTCCCCTATCCATTCTTTCCTGCGACACTTGCGCGGCTGCGGGTTGTGCCTCCGCAGCCACGTGTCTTTAAAGTCAGATTTTATCTGGCTTTTTTCTTTTACAAAAAAATTTTTATACAGCTTGATATACATCTATGGAAATTTATACAACAGGCTTGGAGGGGCTGCTAGGTATAGAGCTAGAGTAATTTTTTCCTAGGGGAATTTATTCATTTTAGTTAGCAGAAGAGATTTTGGAAACGCTTGCAACCATAGCAAGAGAATAGTATACTAAATATGCGATAAATATTTTATCAATTAATATACAAAGGAGAAACTGATGAAAAAGAAATTTTTCAGTTGGGCTATTCCAGCCTTGATGCTTCTTACACTCTTCCCTTTTCAGGCTGTCTCAGCCTGTACCGGATTTATTATCGGCAAGGATTTGACGACGGATGGTTCGACTCTCTATGGTCGAACAGAGGACCTGGAGCCCAACCACAACAAGAATTTTGTGGTACGGGAGCGCAAGTATAACAAGGCTGGTGATAAATTTGTAGATGAAACCAATGGCTTTAGCTTTGATTTGCCAGCTGTTAGCTACAAGTATACGGCGGTACCGGATGTGACACCAGAGCAGGGAGTTTTCGATGAGGCCGGTTTTAATGAGGAAGGCGTTTCTATATCTGCGACAGTCTCGGCCAGTGCTAATGATGATATTCAAAAAGTAGACCCTTACGTTAAGGACGGTATCGCTGAATCTGCTTTAACTTCTGTAGTCCTGCCTCATGTGAAAACAGCTAAAGAAGGAGTAGAACTACTAGCCAAAATTGTTAGAGAAAAAGGTGCAGCCGAAGGCAATATCGTGACGATTGCTGACAAGACGGGTGTATGGTATATGGAAATCCTATCTGGTCACCAATACGCTGCCATCAAGTTCCCAGACGACAAATACGCTGTTTTTCCCAATACATTTTTCCTAGGCAGTGTAGATAAAAATGATACTGAAAACACGATTCTTTCAGCTGATCTTGAAAAAATAGCCCAGGATGCTGGCACCTATAAGGAAATCAATGGCAGCTTCCATGTAGCCCAATCCTATAATCCGCCGCTGGCTGAAGCTGACCGCTCTCGGGTTTGGTCTGGTATCAAGGCGCTGGATCCCAATGCAGATGTGCAATATGATGATGAATACTTTGAACTCATGCACTCAACCAGCGATAAGCTTAGTCTGCGTGATGCGATGAACTTGCAGCGCAATCGCTTGGAAGGAACAGACTTTAAACCACAAGATCAGATGGAGCTAGACGGAAAAGGGATTCCTGATAAAACCAAAGCAGACCCAGTTTATAAATATCCTATCTCCAATCCAAATGTCATGGAGGCTCACATCTTCCAGCTCAAGGATAATTTACCTGCCAATACTGGCGGGGGAATTCTCTGGCTGGCCATGGGAAGTCCGCGCAATGCACCCTACCTCCCTTACTATGGCAACATCAGCAATACCTCTCAGCCTTATCAAGAAATGAGTACAGCCTACAATGAGAATTCCTGGTATTGGACTGTTAGCCGCATCAATGATTTGGTTGCAAAATATCCAGAACTATTTGAAGATGGCTCTATTCGCACTGAAATTGAGCGTATGGAAAGCCAATGGATGGAGGAACAGCCAGCTCATGACAACGAGCAGATTAGTCTATCTGAACAGCCAGAACAAGCCAGTCTGAAAGCAACAAAAGATTCTATGGAGCGAGCGGATTCAGTCTTTAAGCGCCTTAAGGAAATTCAGAAGATTGCTGAAGATAAGGTCGTGGCTGAATATGGTACAAGTGCTTTAGAAGAGATTGAGGAGTTAGAGGACTCTGACACAGAGGAGACCATTCGTCTGGAAGATTTTGACTATGATATTGCTATTGCAGGAGGCATCTTTGTGCTGACTGTCATTGGAATAGCGATTTATCTTGTCAAAGGAAAAAATAGAAAAGGAGCAGACAGTCATGAATAAAACAAGAAGAATTGCTCTCTATATCTACTTAGTCCTAGCTGGTATCGGCTTGCAGTTTGAGCTTGGGAGCATGGCAGAGAAGGATGTCACCTTAGAAGCTGGCCGCGACTTGGTTCTGAACTTAGCTGTTTTAGCTGCTTTTTTCCTGCCTTTCTATTTCTTGATTAAAAAACTTGCCAAGAAGTTATCGGTTGAGATGATTGTTCTAGCAACAGCCCTCTTTGGAGGTGCCTTTATCTCTGGCTGGCTAAGCTTTGCGGGCAATAGTTTGATTGATATTATTAACTCTAACTTTATCAAGGATCCTGCTGTTTTCAATGATTGGACAAATGCACTGACAGCTCCTTTTGCAGAGGAATTTTTCAAGTCTCTGACAGCCTTTGCCGCTCTCTACATTTTGGGACGCAAGGATATTCAGTCTGTCTTAATCGCTGGACTGAGTTCGGGTTTTGGCTTTCAAGTCATAGAGGATATTGGCTATGTATCCAGAGTGACTTTCGGAGGACAATATAGTGGTTCCTTAGAAGCAGTTGGCAGAATTGCTGGCGGATTGGCTTCGCATACTCTCTATACAGCAGTGGTGACTGTTGGGGTTTATCTTCTCTTTTCCACGGCTTACAAGAAATACCGTCTCTTTGGTCTCTGGTGCGTCGTGTCAACCGTTGCCAATCACTTTATTTGGAACTCTCCTTTCTTCGAAACAGAGCATCGGATTAACATCGTTGTCGGTTTCTTATTTGCCTTTCTCGTTGCTACCTTTATAGAAGTCTACCGACTGGTTTTGAAGGAGAAAAAGACAGATTTAGAAATTTAAATAATTTTCAGGGAATATATCAAACAAGAGCTTGAAATCGCTTGCAAAACTTGGAGTAAAAGGCTATACTGAATATAGTATTTCATTTTGTAATTTTTTACAAAAAAACAAAGGAGATATTTTTATGAAAAAAATATTGTTTCGTTCCTTGTTAGCTCTTTCGACCATTTTCCTCTTTCCTTTCCAAGTGGTCGAAGCCTGCACAGGATTTATCGTCGGGAAAGACCTGACAGCAGACGGCACGACGCTTTATGGTCGGACAGAGGACTTGGAGCCTAATCACAATAAGGTCTTTCTAGTTCATCCGAGAAAGACCAATGCGAGTGGTGCCAAGCTGGTTGACGAAACCAACGGTTTTGAATGGACCCTGCCGGCAGAAAGCTACAAGTATACCTCGGTCTCAGATGTGACCCCATCCCAAGGTATTTTTGACGAGGTTGGCTTCAATGAATACGGTGTTTCCATTTCTGCGACTGTTTCTGCCAAGGCTAATGATGCCATCCAAAAAGTGGATCCTTATGTAGCAAATGGTTTGGCAGAGTCTATCCTGACAACCGTCGTTCTGCCCCACGTTCAGACAGCTCGTCAGGGTGTGGAGCTGATGGCGCAGATTGTCAGAGAGCAGGGAGCAGCAGAGGGGAATATTATCACCATCGCTGATAAGACCGGTGTCTGGTATATGGAAATCCTATCTGGCCACCAATATGTTGCTATTAAATTCCCAGATGACAAGTATGCTGTCTTTCCTAATACTTTCTTCTTAGGCAGTGTTGATTTTGACGATACAGAAAATGTTATTGCCTCAAAGGGTGTTCAGGATGTAGCCAAGCAAGCTAACTCTTATAAAGAAATTGACGGCAAATTCCACATTTCTCAGTCCTATAATCCACCGATGGCAGAGGCAGATCGTTCACGTGCCTGGGCGGGTATCACCAGTCTAGATCCAAATGCGGCCGTGTCTTATAACGACTCTTACTTTGATCTCATGCACTCCACAGACAGAAAGATCAGTGTAGCAGATGTTATGGCTATGCAGCGCAATCGCTTTGAGGGCACTCAGTTCAAACCTCTGGATCAAATGGAGCTAGATGGTAAGGGGCTGCCACAACGCGGTACGACAGACCCTGTTTACAAATATCCATTGGGCAATCCAAATGTTATGGAAGCTCATATCTTCCAGCTCAAAGACGGTGTTCCAGCCAATATGGGAGGAGGCACTATGTGGCTGGCGGTAGGCAGCCCGCGCTTCTCACCTTACCTGCCTTATAATGGCAATATCACAGATACTTACGATGCCTATAAGGTCAACACAACTAGCTACAGTCCAGACTCTTGGTACTGGGTAGCATCTCATATCTATGATATGGCAGCCAAGCATCAGGACCTCTTTGGTACTTCTGTCCAAGACAAGTGGAAGGCCTTGGAAGCCCGCTTTATTGAGGAGCAAAATGCTCTAGATGCAGCCAATGCAGCTCTGCCAGATTCTTCAGCCAAAGTTACTGAGGAAACACAAGCTCGAGCAGCGCAAGTCTTTAAGGAAATGAAAGAGCTCGAAGCTGAAATGGAAGCTAAAATCAAGGAAGCAGCAAAAAACACTCCTTCTAGCTCCAGCAAAGATTCTAGCAGCTCTTCGTCATCTCAAAGTTCGTCAAGTTCTTCCTCTTCGGCAACCTCTAGCAGTTCGGACACACGGACGGAAGTCAATGTAGAAGATGACAGCTTGGTGGATGTCGCAACTGGCATTCGTTTGAAAAACGCTGATTTGGTCAAGGCTGGTTTTCAGCTGTCAGTGAAAAAACTAGAAAGCAAGATTCAGCCGACAGATACTTATGACATTAGCTTGACCGATCCGAATGGTCAGCCGGTGCATCAGGTCAGTCCAACTCTTGTAACGATCCCAGTCCGCAAAGATCTGCCAATAGATGCCGTCTATGCTTTGGATGAAAATGGCAAGCAGGTTGAGAAATTTGATGTAACAGTTAATCAAAACCAGACTATCAGCTTCACGACCAATCATTTCTCTGTTTACCAAGTGCAGTATCGAAATGAGCAGTCCGTCAAGGCCAAGAAAAAAGACCTGCCATCAACAGGGGAGCAAGTCACAATCATGGGCCTTGCAGGTTTGATTATCCTAGCAGGAGTCTTCTTCCTTTTGAAGAAAACAAAGAAAAACTAATCTAAAATAAAAAGAAGGCCGAGCAAAATGTTCGGCTTTTCATAGTGGAAAAAACGACTTTTGTCCAGGCTATACTTCAAGCTAGAGCCTTTATCTTAAATAGTCATAGTTATAAGTAGTCAAAATTATATCAGTGAGTTCTTCAGGTTCTTCTTGAGCTCCGCCGGCTATCCAAAGAGAAATAATCCCCTCAACACTGGATAGGAAGATTTCTAGGGCGTATTTCTGAGGGATGTGAAAATTCTCCTCTAAAAAACGCTGGGTAGCAGCCTTTTGCTTATCACTCAGAATGATACTGGTTATGTACTCCCGAATAGCTTCCCGAAAGTCAATATAATGGCTTCTGGTCAGGGCATTGATTAGACGCTCATTGGCACGCAGTATATGAAATTTTGCTATCATTAACTTTTGGGGATATTCGTTCTCCGCTTCAAACATGCTATAACTAGAAAGTTGGGAAATAATTTCGCTTTTGAGACTATCAACCATCTGATACTTATCTTGGTAGTGGAGGTAGAAGGTGCCGCGGTTAATCCCAGCCCGCATGCAGAGCTTGCTGATAGAGATATTATCAAATCTTTCCTCTGATAGTAGTTGAATCAAGGCTTCTTTGATGTCTTCCTTAGTGCTAGTTTTTCGTTTCTGGACCATTTTTCTTCCTTTTTGCTTAAATCAACACTTTGTTGATTTTTGGTTATTGCTTTTTATCTAAGCTCATTATATAATATCTGTGATTTGGAATCAACAGTTTGTTGATTTAAGGAAACGAGCTTTGAAAAGGAGAGGAACGATATGGCTTATATTGAAATGAAACATAGCTTTAAACGTTATCAAATGGGGGATACGGAAATAGTTGCCAATCACGATATTTCATTTGAGATTGAAAAGGGGGAACTGGTTATTATCCTGGGTGCTTCTGGTGCCGGTAAGTCTACGGTACTTAATATCCTCGGAGGTATGGATACCAATGATGAGGGAGACATCCTGATAGACGGACAGAATATTGCTGACTACAATTCCCACCAGCTGACGGACTATCGCCGCAATGACGTGGGCTTCGTCTTTCAGTTTTATAATTTGGTGCCTAACCTGACGGCAAAGGAAAATGTCGAATTGGCTTCTGAAATCGTCAAGGACGCTCAAGATCCTGTTGCCGTTCTAACTGCGGTTGGTATGGAAAATCGCCTCAATAATTTTCCGGCCCAGCTATCAGGAGGGGAGCAGCAGCGGGTGTCTATCGCTCGGGCTGTGGCTAAGAATCCCAAGATTTTGCTCTGCGATGAGCCGACAGGAGCTTTGGACTACAATACCGGCAAGCAAGTGCTGCAAATCTTACAGGACATGTCCCGCAATCAAGGGGCGACGGTGATTATCGTAACCCACAATGCTGCCTTGGCTCCCATTGCTGACCGGGTTATCCGCATGCACGATGCGAGGGTCAAGAGTGTTACAGTCAATGAACAACCGCAGGATATAAGTACATTGGAGTATTGATATGAAGAGAAAGATTTATTGGAAAGATATTCTGCGCTCCTTCACTAGCTCTAAAGGACGTTTCCTATCTATTTTAATCCTCATGATGCTGGGTTCTTTAGCTCTTGTGGGACTTAAGGTCGCTCCACCCAATATGCGCAGAACAGCAACAGATTACTTGAAAGAGCAGCGAACCATGGACTTGGCTGTTATGGCGGACTATGGTTTGGATAAGGCGGATCAAAAAGAGCTGGAAGCTATCAAGGGAGCTGATGTCGAGTTTGGCTATCTGACAGATGTCACCGTAGACGAAGAGGCTCTCCGAGTATTCTCGGATACCAAGGATATTTCAAACTTTCAAGTGACCTCTGGTCGTCTTCCCAAGAAAGAGAAAGAAATTGCTCTGGCTAGCTTTTGGTCTAAGAAATACAAACTTGGTCAGGAGATTGATCTGACCGAGAAAGCCGGCAGTCCGTCAGTTCTAAAAAACAAGACCTATAAGGTCGTGGGATTTGTCAACTCAGCAGAGCTTTGGTCTGATAGAAATCTGGGCAATGCGACTAGTGGCAGCGGGGCTTTATCTGCCTATGCTGTAGTCAGTCCAAAGGCCTTTGATACAGATGTTTACAGTATTGCCCGCCTGCGCTATCATGATTTAGAAAAGCTGGCTCCCTTCTCTGAAAGCTATCAGGAGCATTTGGAGCAGCACCAGACAGCTTTAGACAAGAGCCTGGAAGATAACGGAGCAGCTCGCTTTAAGCGATTAGAGGCAGATGCCAAAAGCACCATTCAAAAGGGCCAAGATAAGATTGCTCAGGCTGAGAGCGAACTGACCCAAGGTAAAAAACAATTAGAGCAAGCTCAGAGTCAGCTGGACCAGCAAAAAAGTCAGCTAGCAGCAGCTCAATCCGCTTCTATCCTCCCTCCTGCACAGCTCAGCCAGAGCCAGCAGATTCAGGAAGCTGAGTCCCAACTCAATCAGAAAAAAGCAGAGCTGGCACAGGCAGAGAAAGACTTATCAGCTAGCAAGGACAAGCTAGCTGACGCTAAGGCAAACCTTAGTCGTTTGAAAGAGCCGGCCTATCATAGCTATGACCGCAAGTCTCTGCCAGGTGGTAATGGCTATCATATGTATAAAAACTCCATGAATAGTATTGCGTCGATTGGTAATATTTTCCCAGTGGTGCTCTATCTGGTGGCTGCTATGGTGACCTTTACCACCATGACTCGCTTTGTCGATGAGGAGCGAACGAATGCAGGCGTCTTCAAAGCTCTAGGCTATCATAGCCGTGATATCATTCGCAAGTTTGCTCTTTACGGTTTGGTGGCGGGGAGTCTAGGTACCCTCATAGGGATTCTGCTGGGACATTATTTCTTATCGGGAGTGATTTCTTCTATTATTACCAGAGGAATGGTGCTTTCTGCCCCACATGCATATTTTTATATTTCCTATAGTTTACTGGCCCTGGGGATTTCCCTTCTTTCCAGCGTTCTCCCTGCCTATTTGGTGGCAAGACGGGAGCTGACAGAGGAAGCAGCTCACTTGCTTTTGCCCAAGCCACCGGTCAAGGGCTCCAAGATTTTCTTGGAAAGACTGCCCTTTATCTGGCGACGTCTTAGCTTTACTCAGAAGGTCACAGCACGCAATATCTTTCGCTATAAGCAGCGGATGTTTATGACCATCTTTGGTGTGGCAGGTTCTGTTGCCCTGCTCTTTGCCGGTCTAGGACTCCAATCTTCTATTGGTGGTATTCCCAAACGTCAGTTTGAGGAGATTCTGCGATACGACTTGATTGTTGCTGTCAATCCTGGGGAAAATCAAGCCGAACAAGACAAGCTGAAAAAGATGCTGGCAGATCACTCGATTGCTGACTATCAGGAAATCCATAGTGAAACCCTAACAGAGAAATACAAAGGGAAAAAAGAGACAGAATCAGTCACTTTAATGGTTACGGACAAGGAAAATTTTGAACCTTTTATTTCGTTAGAAAGTCCTGACAACCAGCAAAAGCTGACTCTCAAGGACGGTGCAGTCGTTTCGGATAAATTGGCCCGCATAGCTGGAGTTAGCCCCGGTGGCAGTATAGAGCTGGGTGGCAAGTCTGTCAAGCTCGCAGCAGTCAATGAGAATCATTTTGGCCATTTTGCCTTTATGAAGGCGACTGACTACCAGAAGATTTACGGGAAAAAGCCTGAGAAAAATGCTTATCTAGTGCGGCTCAAGGACTCTTCTAGTAAAAATATTGTCGATAAGGCCAATGAATTTATGAGCCTCAAGTCTGTCAAGAGTGTCTCCCAAAATGCTAGCATGGTGAAGCAGTTCAACGTCCTAGCTGATTCTCTTAATAATACGATGCTGGTTTTGGTCCTGATTTCCATTCTTTTAGCAGTCGTCATTCTCTACAACCTGACCAATATCAATGTAGCTGAGCGGATTCGCGAGCTGTCCACTATCAAGGTTTTGGGCTTCCATAATAAGGAAGTGACCCTCTATATCTATCGAGAGACCATTATTCTTTCAGTGATTGGGATGGCAGTTGGGCTTCTAGGCGGTTTCTTCCTGCATCGTTTTTTGATTGAGAAGGTTGCGCCTAGCATTATCAGCTTAACCCCTCAAGTAAGTCCCTCAGTCTATCTGTTTCCTCTAACAGCAGTGACTCTTATTCTGACCTTGCTTGGCTTCTTTGTCAATTACCGCCTCAGACGGGTGGATATGCTGGAAGCGCTCAAGTCTGTTGATTGATAAAAAAACACTTTAAAACTTTCACTCACTTAATGAGTGGAAGTTTTTTTGAACTTTGATATAATATTCCTTGTAAAGAAAGAGAAAGACATACGATGACACGAAAAATTGCCTTATTATCCGATGTGCATGGAAATAGCACAGCCTTGGAAGCAGTACTGGCGGATGCGGAAAGCCAGCAAGTGACAGAATATTGGTTTTTGGGGGACTTGCTCCTGCCAGGAACCGGTCGCAGAAATATCTTAGATAGGATGGAGCAGCTGCACATCAGCCTCCAGGTCAGGGGGAATTGGGAAGACAGTCTCTGGCATGCTTTGCATCAAAAGCTGGATTTGGATCGTCCCAGCCATCTCTACCTGACTCGGCTCTGCCATTTTGTCCTAGAGGAAATCCGTCCAGAAGAGATTGACCGCATGCAGGAACTTCCTCTGCAAATCCTAACAGAAGTAGAGGGGTTGAAGATTGCGGTCAGCCACCATCTGCCAGATAAGAATTGGGGGCGGGAGCTGATTCATATTGGCGAGCAGAGGGATTTCGACCGACTTTTTGATGGAAATGACTGTGCTGTTGCTGTTTATGGTCATATTCACCAACAGTTTCTCCGCTACGGGACTAAGGGCCAGCTGATTATCAATCCCGGCTCTATTGGTCAGCCATTCTTTCTAGATTCGGCTTTGCGTCAGGACTTGCGAGCCCAGTATGCCATTTTAGAGATTGATGAGACGGGTCTGGCTGATGTCGACCTTCGGCGCGTGGCTTATGATGTGGAGCAGGAGCTGAGATTGGCTCGGGAGCTCCACTTGCCTTACTATGAGATTTATCGGGAGAGTTTGGTCAATGGTATCCACCATACCCATAACCACGACCTGCTGCGGGAAATCAGTGAGCGGGAAGGCTATGCAGATGAGATTGCAGCTTTCTTAAAGTCCAGTCGTAACTCTTGAAGTTACACCCTTTTTGGGATATAATAGTGAGAGAAAATGATGAGGGAGGAGAGAAAATGCAGATTTCCAGCCGTTTTACCATTGCCACTCATATGCTGATTGTACTGGCTTTGGAGGGAAAAAAACAAAAACTGACAAGTGATATCCTTGCTGGCAGTGTCGGAGTCAACCCGGTCATTATCCGCAAGACCTTGTCCCAGCTCAAGAATGCCGGGATGATTACCGTTGCTCGTGGGACTGGAGGAGCAGAGATTGCCAAAGATTTGAAAGATATTAGTCTGTTGGACGTCTATAGTGCGGTTGAATGTCTAGGCAAGAGTGGCCAGCTCTTTAGTTTTCATGACAAGCCCAATCCAGACTGTCCTATCGGCAAGAACATTCACAATGTCTTAGATGACCGCTTGGCAGCTATTCAGGCAGCTATGGAAGCTGAATTGGCTCAGACCAGCCTTGACGAAGTTGTCGCAGCGACCGAAAAAGAAATTAAAGAACAATCTGTTTCCTAGTGAGCAGATTTTTTTTGTTAAGAATTTTCTAAGATGTAATTGTTGACATTACATTAGACTGTGCTATACTAATAGTTGTAATAAAAACAATTACAATCTGAATAATCCTTCGGAGCAAATAGAGATGTGGAAAACCATATCAAGGAACCTATCTCTGTTTTGGAGAAATAAAAAAAGATGGAGCAGGAGCACTCCTGACATTTAAAATTAAAGAGAGGAGAAAGAACATGACTTTTGAATATCAAAGCAAGATTTATCTAGGAGAGGTGGCACTTTATGTTGCCGATTTAGCAAGACAAAAGGACTTTTATCAGCGTGTTTTAGGGCTGGAGCTTTTGGAAGAGCAGGACGGACAGGTGGCTTTGGGCAGGGACGGACAAGCGCTGGTGAGACTCTTAGCAACCAGTGACCGACAGCCCGTCAAGTCGGCTTACGGTCTTTATCATTTGGCGCTTTTGCTTCCAAGTCGTCAAGCTTTGGCGGATATCCTTAAGCATTTATCAGAGAATAAAGTTCCTATGGTTGGAGGGGCAGACCACGGTTATAGTGAAGCCATTTATCTGGAGGATCCAGAAGGCAATGGCATTGAGCTTTATCGGGATAAACCTCAGGCTGATTGGGATATTCGAGAAGATGGCCGCATTATCGGAGTGACGGAAGCGCTCGCGGCTCAAGAAATCTATGAACTAGGTCAGGAAGTCCAACCATTTAGTATTGCGGAAGGCACTCGTATGGGCCATGTCCATCTGTCTGTGAAAAATAGCAGAGCTGCCAGTCATTTTTACCAAAAGCTTCTAGACTTGGAGGATAAATTTTCTGTACCTTCTGCTAGCTGGCTGGCATCCGGAAACTACCATCATCATTTAGCCGTTAATGAATGGGGAGGTTCTCACTTGAATCATCGCCAACCTAAGCAAATGGGACTAGCCTATTTCGAAGCGCAAGTAGAAGGGAAAGAAGACCTAGTAGCTATTTATGAAAATGCTCAGGACTTGCAAGCGCCAGTCCGATGGATTAGCTCCCAAGATCTGGAAGTCACAGACCCAGATGGAATTGTGGCTAAAGTTAAGACAAGAGTGGTATAATAAGGCATATCAAGAAGCTAAAAGAAAGAAAAAACATGTACAAGACTTATTATGCATCACCGATTGGTCGGATTCTTATCTTGACAGACGCAAATGCCTTGTTGGGGCTTTGGCTGGAGAATCAGAAATATTTTGGGGCAGGCTATGATCTGGAGCAAGCGCAGCAGGAGGAGACAGAAATCAGCCGACGCGTCTCTGCTTGGCTGGATGCTTATTTTAAGGGAGAAAATCCCGCAATAAATGAAATTCCATTGGCACCCCAAGTAACTGAGTTCAGAAGCAAGGTTCTGACAGTGCTGCAGAAGATTCCTTATGGACAAACGTCTACCTATTCAGACATTCTACGAGAATTACAAGCTGAGTACGGTAAGATTGGCTCGGCTAGAGCAGTCGGTGGTGCCATCGGCCATAATCCTATTTCACTACTGATTCCCTGTCACCGGATTGTCGGAAGCGACGGCAAGCTGACCGGCTATGCCGGCGGTCTTGATAAAAAAGCCTTCTTGTTGAAACTAGAGGCGGGGGAGAAAACAAGAGAATGACTGTTTTAAACTATTGATAAGCTAAAAAAGCATCGTTCGGTGCTTTTTAACTTACTTTAAATATGGTAAAATGGATGTGATTAAAATAGGAAAAGAGTATAAAATGGCGAAAAAATCAAACGCAAATATTGGATTTGAAAAGGAACTATGGGATGCTGCAGATTCACTTCGGGGGCACATTTCAGCGTCAGAGTACAGAAAAGTTATTGTTGGTCTAATCTTTTTAAAATATGTATCAGATGCTTTTGAAGAAAAATACCAACAATTACTTGCAGAGGGTTACGGATTTGAGAATGATCCTGATGCATATTCAGAGGAGAACATTTTCTTTGTCCCTGAAATAGCTAGATGGCAATTTATTGCGAGTCATGCCCATTCTTCGGAAATTGGCACAGTCTTGGATGAAGCTATGCGTGAAATTGAAGAGGATAATCCTAGTCTAGAGAATGTCCTTCCTCAGATCTATGCCAGTCCAGACTTAGATAAGCGAGTTTTAGGGGAAGTTGTAGACATCTTTACTAATATTCAAATGTATGAAGGTGAGAATGAAAAAGATATACTTGGGCGTGCTTATGAATATTGTATTGAACAGTTTGCGGCATATGAAGGAAAACGAGGCGGTGAATTTTATACTCCGACCAGCATCGTAGAAACGATTGTAGAAATATTAACATAAATACTATTTAATGGAGGATAACAAAATGAGCATTAGCATATCAGATAAGTCTAATTTTATATGGAAAATTGCAGATATCTTAAGAGGAGATTATAAACAACATGAGTATGCAGATGTCATACTTCCTTTTACAGTACTGAAACGTTTAGACAGCGTTTTAATAGATACGCACGATGAGGTTATTAGATTAAATAATACTTTAACTTATAAAAATAAAGCTCCTTTCTTATGCAAGGCGAGTGGATATAAATTTTATAACATCAGTGAATTTACTTTTGAAAAATTAAAAGATGATCCTGATAATCTTGATGAAAATATTGTCGATTATATAAAAGGGTTCTCTGATAACGCCAGAGAAATACTAGAAGCATTTAACATATATTCTCAAATAGAACGCCTAGAAAAAGAAGGACTTTTATATCTTATTGTTAGTAAATTTGCAGATGAAATTGACCTTCACCCAGATAGAGTATCTAACACTGAAATGGGATACATTTTTGAAGAACTTATTAGAAAATTTTCAGAAATGTCTAATGAAACTGCTGGTGAACACTTTACACCAAGAGAAGTTATTAGATTGATGGTGGCGGTTTTATTTGAGCCAGATATGAAAAAAATCACTGAACCTTCTTTCATGGCCAAGCTATATGATCCAGCTGCAGGAACGGGTGGGATGCTTTCAGCTGGAATATCATACGCGGAGGAATTGAATGAAAAAGCTATTATCGAGGTGTATGGTCAAGAACTTAATCAAAGTACTTATGCAGTATGTAAATCGGATACTTTGATTAAAGGTAAGGGTTATGAAAATATCTATTATGGAAATAGCTTCACGGAAGATGGACTAAAACTTGAAAAATTTGATTATATGCTTTGCAATCCTCCATTTGGTGTTGAATGGAAAAAGTATCAAGTTCCAATAAAAGATGAAGCTGAAGAAAAAGGATTTGATGGCAGATTTGGAGCAGGGTTACCTAGAATTTCTGATGGATCATTTTTGTTTTTACAACACATGATTAGCAAAATGAAAGATCCAAAAGACGGCGGTAGTAGAATCGGTATTGTATTTAATGGGTCACCATTATTTACTGGGGATGCTGGTTCGGGAGAAAGTGAAATCAGAAAATGGATAATTGAAAATGGATGGTTAGAAGCTATTATCGCATTACCAGATCAGTTGTTCTACAATACAGGAATCCTTACGTATATTTGGATTTTGAGCAATAGAAAGAGTAAACTCAGACAAGGCAAAATTCAACTTATTGATGGAACATCATTCTATGAAAGGATGAGAAAGCCTCTGGGTGATAAAAGAAAGCAATTATCTGAAGATGATATAAAAACTATTGCAAGTATATATGGTAGCTTTGTTGAAGGTGAATATTCTAAAATTTTTGATGAAGAAGACTTTGCCTATAACAAAGTGACTGTAGAAAGACCACTAAGATTAAATTTTAATACAAGCTTAGAAAGATTGGAAAGGCTATATCAAGAAACAGCATTTATAAATTTAGCTAAGTCAAAAAAGAAAAACGAGGAAGCAAGGGCCAAGGATATCGAAGATGGTGAAAAACTTCAGAAGTCAATTATTGCGACATTAAATAAAATTGATGAAACAATGCTCTATAAAAACAGAGATGATTTTGAAAAAGTAATTGCTAAAGTATTGAAAAAAGAGAGTATTAGCATAAAGGCTCCAGTGAAAAAGGCAATTTTAAATGCACTTTCAGAAAAAGATGAAACTGCAGAGATTTGTAGGGATAAAAATGGAAATCCAGAACCTGATTCCGACTTAAGAGATACAGAACAAATCCCTGTAAAAGAAGACATTCAAGATTACTTTAAAAGAGAAGTTTTACCGTATGCACCAGATGCTTGGATAGATGAAGATAAAACAAAAGTAGGTTATGAAATTCCATTCACAAAGTATTTTTGTAAGTATGAAGAACTTGGAAACTCCGATGAAACATTAGCTGAAATAAAGGCTTTAGGTAACTCAATCCAGGAATCTATAAAAAGTCTTTTTGAAGAGGTGTAGTCATGAAGTATGAAAAATATAAAGATTGTGGTATGGAATGGATAGGCGGTATACCTGTTCATTGGGACTTAATTAAATATAAATATTTCGCAAATTTATATACTGGCAATAGTATTCCAGATGGAGAAAAATATATCTATGAAGAGGTTGATGAAGGCTTTTCGTATATATCAACAAAAGATGTAGGTGTAGATAGAACTATAGACTATGACAACGGAATGCTGATTCCGTTTAGTAACAAAAAATTTAAGGTTGCACCCCAAAATAGTACGATAATGTGTATTGAAGGTGGAAGTGCAGGGATCAAAAAAGCATTTCTTGATATGGATGTGTGTTTTGGTAATAAGTTGTGTTGTTTTGATGTTAAAGGCGTTATTAATAAAAAGTATGTATATTATTTGCTAAATTCACCGGATTATGAACAATACTTCAAACTTCATGTAAATGGATTAATTGGAGGAGTAAATGTTCAAATATTAAAAAACTTTTTAGCACTACAACCTCCTATTGATGAACAAAATACTATAGTTAAATATCTCGATGATAAAACTTCTATAATTGACTCCATAATTAAGAATTTGGAAAGTGAAAAAGAGAAATTAGAGGTTTATAAAAGGGAGCTAATAGCAGAAGTAGTTACAAAAGGCCTTAATAGCAACATTCCTATGAAGGATAGTGGGGTTGATTGGATAGGTCAAGTTCCTGAACATTGGGAAATACATCCCCTATTTTCCATTTTCAAACAAAATAAAGTGAAAAATATAGGAATGGAAAATGACAACTTATTAAGTTTAAGTTATGGGAATATTATAAGAAAGGATATAGATACTACATTTGGACTTTTACCAGCAAATTTTGAAAACTATCAAATTGTAGACAAAGAATATATTATTTTAAGATTGACTGATTTACAAAATGATAAAAAAAGCTTAAGAACTGCTTTGGTAAATGAGAAAGGAATTATTACGTCTGCTTATATTGGGTTGGTAAAAATCAATTCCAAATGTAACACCGATTATATGCATTATTTATTACATTCATATGATCTCAGGAAAGTTTTTTATAGTATGGGTAGTGGATTAAGGCAAAGTTTAAACTTTGATGATATAAAAAGGTTGCCTATAGTATTACCAAAAGATGACGAACAGAAGGAAATAGTAGAATATCTTGATTATAGAGTTAATAAAGTTGAAAGTATTAAGAATAAGTTGCAATTACAAATAGAAAAATTAAGAGATTACAGAAAAATCCTTATTCATGAAGCTGTAACAGGTAAGGTAAAGATTGATGGAGGTGCAAAGTGATGGATACCACTGAAAGACGATTTGAAGAAGAAATAGAATATTCTCTTCTTAATATAGGTGAAGAAAAAGATAGATATATAAAGGGTAATCCTCAAAACTATAATAGAGAACTAGCTATGGATACTGGTGCTGTTATAGATTTTATAAAAAGCACTCAGAGTAAGGAGTGGACACTGCTTACCAAAAGACATGGTGCATTGGTTGAACAAAACTTCCTTAAGAGATTAGACAATGAACTAAAAAGAAGAGGAATGATTGATGTATTAAGGCATGGAATTGATGATACAGGGGTTTCATTTAAGCTTTCGTATTTCAAACCAGGTAGTACTATGAATAAATCTGCAATCGAATCATATGATATGAATCGATTAATGATTACAAGACAGGTGCATTATAGCCTTGATAACAATAATAGCTTGGATACAGTGATTTTCTTAAACGGATTACCAATCATTACAATTGAGTTAAAAAATCAATTAACAGGTCAAAATGTACAAAATGCAATATCTCAATATAAGAGTGATAGAAATCCTAAGGAAAAAATATTTGCATTTAAACAAAGGGCATTAGTTCATTTTGCTGTCGATGCAGATGAAATTTACATGACAACTAAGCTTGATGGACAAGATACTTTCTTTTTGCCATTTAATAGAGGTTGGAATGATGGTGCTGGGAATCCGCCGGTAGATGGGGATTACAAGACATCATACTTATGGAAAGACATTTTACAAAAAGATAGTTTAATGGATATCATCCAAAGATTTATCCAGATAAAAAAGGATGAAAACACAGGAAAAGAAACTCTTATATTTCCTAGATTTCATCAATTGAAAGTTGTAAGAAGACTTGTTAAGGATGTATATGAAAATGGATCGGGTAAGAATTATTTGATTCAGCATTCAGCAGGCAGTGGCAAATCCAACTCAATAGCATGGTTAGCACATCATTTGTCGAATTTACATGATAAAGAAAATAAGCCTGTTTTTAATAGTGTTATAGTTATCACTGATAGAAGAGTTCTTGATAAACAACTTCAAAGGGATATCTATAATATGGAGCATAAACAAGGTGTTGTAACCAAAGTTGATAAGAATTCAAAGCAGCTTACTAAGGCTTTAGAAAACGGGGATAAAATAATTATATGTACTTTGCAGAAGTTTCCTTTTGTAGATGTTTCTAATATATCTACAAAAGATAAGCGATTCGCAATTATAGTTGATGAGGCACATTCTTCTCAAACAGGTAAATCAAGTGAAAAACTAAGAGAGACTCTTGCAGATATATCTACAAAAGGTGAGGACTACATCGAAGAAAAACTTCATGCATTTGCTGAGTACGAGGCGAAACTAGAGAAGGATTCAGAAGAAGCAGAAATAGATGAAGCTATTTCTAATGAAATGAAAACACATGGTGTACAGCCAAATCTATCATTCTTTGCTTTTACTGCTACTCCTAAGCAAAAAACATTAGAGATTTTTGGTGAAAGAGATGATAGTGGAAAACCAGGTCCTTATGATAAATACAGCATGAAACAAGCTATTGAAGAAGGATTTATCTTTGATGTGCTTCAAAACTATACTACCTATAAAACATATTTTCAGTTAGGTAAAAAAGTTAAAGATGATCCTGAGTATGAAAAGAGCAAGGCTAATAAGGCGCTTGGAAGATATATGAGCTTGCATCCGCATAATTTAAGGCAGAAAACAGAGATTATTGTTGAACATTTTAGAAACAATGTGCAGCATTTAATTGGTGGGAAAGCTAAGGCTATGTTAGTAACAGGTTCTAGGCTTCATGCTGTTAGATACTATTTTGAGTTCCAAAAATATATACAAGAAAAACAGTATGGTGATTTAGGAATATTGGTTGCATTCTCAGGGGCTGTAAAAGATAGTATAACTGGAGAAATAAAAGAGTATACTGAGGAATCATTAAATAAGTTTCCTGAAAATGAGTTGCCTGAAAAATTTGATACAGAGGAATATCAAATTTTGTTGGTTGCTGAAAAATATCAAACCGGATTTGATCAACCACTACTACATACAATGTATGTAGATAAAAAATTGTCTGGTGTTAAAGCTGTTCAAACTTTGTCCAGAATCAATAGAATGTGCAAAGGAAAAACGGATACATTTGTTTTAGATTTTGTAAATGAAAAAGAAGATATACAGAAAGCCTTTCAAGATTATTATGTATCTACCACCGTTTCTGAAACAACTGATCCAAATATCATTTATGATATAAAGAATTTCTTAGATAGTTTTATGCTATATGAAGATAAAGATATAAATAATTTAGCTAAGATATTTTTCAAATTGAAAAAGACAGAAAAGCAAATGGATCTTGGAAGATTGAATTCATATATTGATCCATCTGTAGAAAAATATATGGATTTGGATAAAGAGGAGAGATTAGACTTTAAAAATGCTCTTAATAAGTATGTTAGACTATACTCATTCTTAACCCATATCATTCAGTTAGAGGATGCCAAACTCCATAAGTTTTATGCATTTGGAAAATTGCTATTAAGGAAGCTTCCAAGAGAAAGTGGTGAGAAATTCCCGAATCTGACAAATGATGTAGAATTGCAATACTACAGAATACAAAAACAATATGAAGGTAAAATAGAGTTAGAAGTGGAAGAAGGTGTTCTAAATAATCCGACCAGCGGTACTGGAATGCCATTTGAAGATGAGAAGGAAAACTTATCTAAAATTATTAATGATCTAAATTCAAGACTTGGAACAAATTTCACGGAGATTGATAAAGTTCTAGAGCAGATAGTTGAAGATATGTCTAAAGATGCTGAAATGGTCATAAGAGCAAAAAATCCATTAGATTTATTCAAAATTGTGTATGATGATAAAGTAATGGGTGTAGTTCTTTCTAGGATGACTAAAAACCAAGAATTCTGTGAGAAATACTTAGAGGATGAAGATTTTAGAATAGAAATTGATAAAATACTACTTCCATTAGTGTATAATCGATTAGCCGAAAAATAATAAACGAGCACTCGACTTAAAAATGATATGATACCTCTTAAGTAGACATGGTAAATAACCAAAATCTACTTAAGAGGTATTTTTATGTATAGAAGAGAAAAGGGTTGCAGGATATGCCAGAGTATCAACTGATAGTGAAGAACAGCAAACTTCCTATGAGGCACAGGTGGACTACTATACAAACTACATCAAAAGCAGAGATGACTGGGAGTTCGTACAAGTTTATACAGATGAAGGAATATCAGCTACAAACACCAAAAAGCGTGATGGTTTTAAGCGAATGGTAAAAGATGCCCTTGGTGGAAAGATAGACCTTATTGTTACTAAATCAGTTAGTAGATTTGCCAGAAATACCGTAGATAGGTCTTACAGATGAAGAATTGGCTTTCTATGACGCTTTGACACAACCACAAGCAGTCAAAGACTTTTATGAAAATGATGAGCTTGTTGCAATGACTCATGAATTAACTGAGACCTTGCGCAAAAGCAGAACTATTGATTGGCAGAAAAAACATTCTGCGCGTGCTCGTATGCGCATGCTTGTTAAACGGCTCCTTAGGAAATACAAATATCCACCAGAGGGTTTCGAAGACGCCATTGTGACAGTTATCAAGCAATGTGAAATGTGGACAGATAATCCTGATAATAATTATGAGTCTTATTCATTTTCTGACCAACTGATGGCTGCTGAAAGTAGGGTAGAATTTGAATCGAAATAAAATTTGACCGGCTATGCCGGCGGCCTTGATAAAAAATCCTTCCTACTGGAGTTGGAGGCGGGGGAGAAGACTCAATAAATCTTTCTACTCAAGATTTTTACCATTTTACTGGTGAGAGTCTTTTTACGTACAGCAATAAACTAAAAATCCCTTTGTCAGCTGTTGTAAGTGACAAAGGGGTTTTTCATTAGTCGAGATGCCATTGTGTGGCCAGCCAATCGGCAAAGCCACCATAGCGCTCTTTGAGGGCTTCATGATGACCGTAAGGATCAAAGACGGAGCAAGTTGTAAGGATTTCTTTCTGAATCAAGCGATGAATTTCTTCAGCATAAAAAGGAGCTTTGGAAAGTCGGTTCGAGTGATTCGCGCCTTCAGTCTTTCCATTCTGCAAATAGACTAGACAGTCCTTGTTTTTCAACTCCTGTGTCCGACAATAGTCGGTAAAACCAGGGTACCAAAAGGAACCGCAGATAGAAAAGACGCAGGGGATCTTGCAGTCGCTATAGAGACTGTAAACAGCCGCTAGTCCACCGAGAGAGTAGCCACCATAGGCAATTCTCTTGTCATCCAGTAGGTAGTGCTGTCTGATTTCGGTTAATATACCGTTGAATAGTTTCTGATGGTAGCTATCCGCTTCGCCGCCAAAATCAGGATTGCCAGGCTTTAGAGCATTGGCTTTCCAGGGTGTATAATCGTCCAGCCTGTTGTTCGATATCAGTCCGATCAAGATTACCGATGAAGAAAGCCTGCTCAGGTAGTTTATCTTTCCATCATTTAGTAAGATTGCTGGATAAGGTCGTGATTTGTCATAATCTTGGGGCAGGGCAATGTTGACAGTGATACCCTCCCAGACAAAAGTCTTATTTATTGACAAAGTCATTGATTTTCTCGAGTGAGTCGATTACAGCAGGACCATAATCCATGAACTCATCATAGGAGATGGTCATGATTTTCTGATTTTTGACCGCTGGAACATCTTCCAGAACGGGATTAGCTTTCATTAGATCAACTGCTTGTTCATCCATGGCCTTGTTGCGGTCGCTGGTTACATAGATGATGACTTCTGGATCCATAGAGACCAGATTTTCCAAGGTCAAGTCAGAGGTTCCGGTCGCTACATTGGTATAGCCGAGCTGGTTAAGCAGGCTCTCCTGTAGAGCAGATTTATAAGCACCGAAAGTCTCATCATTGTAGGCACACATGATGAGCGCTTTTTTCTTTTCACCTTGGCTAGCCTTATTAGCTTTCTTGACAGTGTCAATTCTTGTCTGCAGCTGGTCAGCATACTGATTGGCCTTGTCTTGGACATTAAAGATGGTTCCTATATTCTTGACATCTTCAACGATATTTCCTAGGTCTTGCTTGATATTAGACAGGGAAGCCTTCTGTGTGTAGACAGGGATTTTGTTTTCATTCCAGGCACTGACTGTTCCCAGAGATTTCTCGGAAAACATCATGTTTCGGCCAAGAAGAGCGTCTGGCTCATAAGATAGCACAGTTTCCTGTGATACGGTTTTCTTGTCGCCGACTTGCGGAATGGTGGCAATATCAGCCTTGTATTTATCTGTGACATCATTGTCTGGATTGAGCATACCGGCAATCTTGTCTTTCAATCCTAGTTCAATCAAGATTTCGGTCGTCGAAAGGTTGTTGGTGATGACCTTTTCCGGTGCCTTTTCAAAGACCTGATCAATCTCCTTGCCTTCGGCATCGTAAGTTTTGATTATCACTGGGTATTTTGTCTCTGCTGTGCTCTTTTTCGCGCTTTCTGTTTTGGAGGAAGATTGTGAAGTTGAGCTTTCTTTCGTACTCTCCTTAGATGAAGAATTGCAGGCTGCCATTGTCAGTGCAGCAGTTGCGACGAGTAAGATACTGAGTGTTTTTTTCATATTGCCTTCCTTTCTTGGGCTTGGAGCTTGTATAGATAAAGCTGAAAACAGATTCTTATAGATACTGAATCATGGCCTGTCGATCCTTGGTCCAGATCACTTTGCTCTGAATACCGTAAACGGTTTGCAGTGAATCATGGGTGATGGCCTCCTTTGGAGCGCCTTGGTATGCAATCTCACCTCCCTTCATGAGGTACAAATAGTCTGAATACCGACAAGCCAGTTGGATATCATGTAAAACAGCCAAAACATTGATGTTCAGGTCTTTGACGATACGCAGCATATCCAGCTGGTATTTGATATCCAGATGATTGGTTGGCTCGTCTAGGAGCAGTAGGCTTGGCTGCTGGGCCAAAGCGCGTGCCAGCAAGACTCTTTGCTTCTCACCGCCAGACAGGGATAGATAGGTTCGCTCTCTCTTGTCCAGCATGTCCACCTGTCTCAAGGCATGACGGACGAGGGCGTAGTCTTTTTCGCTCTCTTTTTGAAAAAGGGACAGATGGGGCGTCCTGCCCAGCATGACGATTTCTTGGACGGTACAGTCAAACTGAAGATGGTTAAACTGAGTTACAACGGCTATTTTCTGGGCAGCTCTTTTTATGCTGACCTGTTCAAGCGGCCTTCCGTTTAGATAAATGTTCCCGCTGTCAGGTTTGATTTGGCGGTAGATGGTTTTGAGCAGACTAGTTTTGCCACTTCCGTTGGGCCCTAAAATGGTGTGAAACTGATTTCCCTCGACCTTGAGCGAAATTCCTTTTAAGATCTCTTTTTGGCCGACAGCATAGTGGATATTTTGGCAAGTTAGATCCATTTTAGCTACTTACCTCCTTTCTGCTTTTGGCAACAATGTAGATGAAGAAGGGGGCGCCGACTAAAGCGGTGAAAATCCCAATCGGCAGCTCGGCATTTTTGACCAAAATTCGAGCTAAAACATCTGCCCAGACAAGAAAGAGAGAGCCGAGCAGGGTAGCGATAGGAAAGAGCCTTTTGTAATTGGTACCGACTAATCTACGAGCAATATGCGGAGTGATTAGTCCGACAAAGCCAATAATACCGCAGCAGGCAACCAGCACCGCTGTCATAATTGCGACAACTGTGATATAGAGGAACCAGTAAAAACGCAGAGGTACCCCCAGTGTCAAAGCTGCTTCGTCCCCCATCATCATAGTATTGAAAATACGATACTGGGAACAGAAAAACAAAAAGGAGAAACCAACAACAAGAGCCGGCAAGGCAAGGTCTGACCAAGAAGTTCCGGCTAGCGAGCCCATGGTCCAGAACTTGATCGTCATAAGGCTGTCAGCATTGGCACCGACGGAAATGATAAAGTTGGAAAAGGCGATAAAGAGGGCATTTACAACTGTTCCTGATAAAATCAGACTGCTTGTCGTCATTTTTCCCTGCATGGATGCGATAAAAAGGACCACAGCCGATGCCAGAATAGCTCCTATAAAGGCACCTGCGCCAGTAATGGATTTGAGGACTAAGATAATGCTCAGTGTGGCTCCGAAGGTTGCACCCGCTGAAATTCCCAGGATATAAGGCTCTGCGATGGGATTATTGACAGTAGATTGCATGACGCTGCCACAGACAGACAGGCCAGCACCAGCTAGGATTCCCAAAAGCACTCTTGGAACCCGCATGTTCCAAACAATCGCGATTGTGGACGGAGATAGTTTGCCTGTGCCAAGGGGAAAACCGAGCTTACTGAAAATAATCTGGTAAGTATCTTGTATGTCAATAGTGACCGATCCCAGGGATACAGCTAAAAAGAGGGAGAAAGCCAGAAAAATGATGAGAAGCAAGAGCAGGCAGACATAGCGAGAAAATCCGTGATTTTCTGACTTTTTAAAGAGCATCCAGACCTCCTTAACAGCAAAGATTAGAATTTTTAGACAATTTTTCATAAAAAATTATAACATTTTTAAATCAGAAGGGCAAGAAGGGATAAAAAACTCTGATATGATAAGGGTTTGTGACGCTTTCTCTTCTCAATGATGAAAGCATCGTGCTTAGTGTAAGAACTGGATAGTGAGGAGTAATTGATTTCTTCGGAAAGTCTCTGACAGCTCACATCATTAGAGGAAAAGCAGGTAAATCTAAATGACTTAGTATAATTACTAGGAAACAAGAAAAAAACGACAGAAACTTTTCTATCGTTTTTTTGAAATTATAAACGCTTAAGGACTAAGACAGCTATAACAATGTTCAACAATGATAGCTTAAATAGCCAGAAGGTCTTTGCCAAATCTAATAATCATTCAAGACATAATATAGGCTTATAAAATTCTATTCAAAATACAGCAAGTCCTTGCCAGTCTCGGTGAAGAGTTCAAAACCATTTTTAGTGACATGGCCGCAGTCTTCGATGCGGACACCGACCTTACCAGGGATGTAAATGCCAGGCTCAACAGAGAAGCACATGCCTTCTTCGATGACCATGTTGTTGCCCTCCATGATAGATGGAAATTCGTGAACATCCATACCGATACCATGGCCGAGGCGGTGATTGAAATACTTACCGTAGCCCGCTTTTTCGATGACTTGCCGAGCGGCGCGGTCTACTTCATGAGCTGTGACGCCTGGCTTGATAAAGTCAAGAGCAGCTTGCTGGGCTTCCAATGTCAGATGGTAGATATCTTTTTTAAACTGATCCGGCTGGCCGACAGCAACGGTCCTTGTCATATCGCTGGCATAGCCATTGACCATGCAGCCAAGGTCAAAGAGAAGGAGGGCGTTATTTTCGACTTTATTTGCTCCGGGAATGCCATGCGGATTAGCTGCATTATTTCCTGTCAGGACCATGGTTTCAAAGCTCATCTCATAGCCTTCGCGTTTGATAGCAAAGTCAATCTGAGCAATGATATCCGTTTCGGTATTTTCCAGTGAAATATTGTCAAAACCGATATTGACAGCCTTGTCAGCATATTGCCCAGCTACCAGCATTTTCTGGATTTCATCGGCTGATTTGATCAAGCGCAAGCGATTGACATAAGGAGTCAGGTTGGTAAATTCTGCAGTTTCAAAGACAGTTTTCAATCCATGATATTTGGTCAAAATCAAGTTGTCAAACTCAAGAGCGACAGTCTTGAAGGAGTGATCCGGCAGGGCTGCTTTAATCTTCTGCCAAGGATTTTCAGAGTCTATATAGCCAAGGACTGAAAAGGGAACAGATCCTGAAGCCCGCTCAACCTCTAGAGCTGGCACGAAGAGCAGGGGCTCATGGTCAGGATAGACAAACAAAAACATCTGCCGCTCATGCGGGTCACTGTAAAAACCAGTCAGATAATTGATAGTGACTGGATCAGACAGAACAGCAGCATCTAGCTTCTCATTCTCGAGATAGTGGGTGATTTGTTGGATTTTTGTCATGGTCACAACCTTCTTTCTATGCCTCTATTTTGGCAAAAAATGTCAAAAAAAGCAAGACTTTTCAAAAACTTATCAAAATACTTGAAAGTGTTTACAAGAAGTGATAAAATGGTGAATGTAGGAAAGTGAAAACGATATTTTCAATAGAAGAAAGGAAACTATATGAACACAGACGACACAGTAACGATTTATGATGTCGCCCGTGAAGCGGGAGTTTCGATGGCGACAGTCAGTCGAGTAGTGAATGGAAACAAGAACGTCAAAGAAAACACACGTAAAAAAGTTTTAGAGGTCATTGATCGTCTTGACTATCGTCCAAATGCAGTGGCACGTGGACTAGCCAGCAAGAAGACTACAACCGTCGGCGTTGTCATTCCAAATATTACCAATAGCTATTTCTCAACCTTGGCAAAAGGGATTGATGATATTGCCGAAATGTATAAATACAACATTGTCTTGGCTAACAGCGATGAGGATGATGATAAGGAAGTATCCGTTGTCAATACTCTCTTCTCTAAGCAGGTGGATGGCATTATTTTCATGGGCTATCATTTGACAGAGAAAATTCGCTCAGAGTTTTCACGTTCACGCACACCGGTCGTTTTGGCGGGTACTGTTGATGTGGAGCATCAGCTTCCGAGCGTCAATATTGACTACAAGCAAGCAACGGTTGATGCTGTAGAATTACTGGCTAAGCGCAATAAGAAAATTGCCTTTGTCAGCGGACCACTTGTAGATGATATCAACGGGAAAATCCGTCTATCAGGCTATAAAGATGGCTTGAAGAACAAGAAACTTTCTTACAGCGAAGGCTTGGTTTTTGAGTCTAAATATTCTTATGATGATGGCTACCACTTGGCGGAGCGTGTCATTGCTTCCAAAGCAACTGCAGCTTTTGTCACAGGAGATGAATTGGCAGCAGGCCTCTTAAATGGTCTGTCTGATCAAGGAATCAAGGTTCCAGAAGATTTTGAAATCATTACCAGTGATGATTCGCAAGTAGCTCGTTTCACTCGTCCTAACCTTTCCACAATCGGTCAGCCCCTCTATGACATCGGCGCTATCAGTATGCGCATGCTGACTAAGATTATGCATAAGGAAGAATTGGAAGAACGCGAAGTTCTCCTAGCTCACAGCATTAGCGAGCGTAAATCAACTCGGAAATAAGCGGTGTTCTGCAAGTCTGATTAGGAATTTCTCTGAACTTTAAAATCGAGTGAAGAGACTAAGTCAATGACTGCTTTAATAGAGTTTCATGATTATGAAGCGAGGCTGAGGTATAGTACCTCAGCTTTTTTGTGTTTCCGTTCAGCTAGAGCGTTTTCTATATGCTATCAGGCTTTGGATGGATTTTTTACCTCATTTGACCTTGTGGTTTTCCTTTTTATTTGATTTTCGGTATAATAGGAAGTATGAAAGTATTACTGTACCTTGAAGGAAAGTCCGTTTTGGAGAAATCAGGAATCGGCCGAGCCCTCCAGCACCAGATGCACGCCTTGGATTTGGCTGGGATTCCTTATACGACGGACGTTTTAGGAGATTATGATGTGGTCCACATCAATACCTATGGTCCCCGTAGCTTGCTTCTTCTGCATGCTGCCAAGAGGGGCAATAAAAAAGTGATTATGCATGGGCATTCGACCAAGGAGGACTTTGAAAATTCCTTTATTGGTTCCAATCTCTTTGCTCCGCTTTTTGGTAAATATCTGACTCACATGTATAAAAAGGCGGATTTCATTATCACGCCATCGGAGTATTCCAAGCAGCTGATCCAGTCTTATGGGGTCACTACACCCATGGTGGCTGTGTCAAACGGCATTGACCTGCCTAAGTATAAGAAAGATGCTCGCAAGGAAGAAGTATTTAAAAAGTACTTCAAGATTGAAGAGGGGCAGAAGGTGGTTGTCTGTGCTGGCCTTTATTTCCGCCGCAAGGGGATTGAGGATTTTGTAGAGGTTGCCCGCAGGATGCCAGATGTACGCTTTATCTGGCTGGGCTCTATCAATCTCTGGCTGATTCCGCGCAAGATTCGCCGGCTGGTTCTCTTTGACCATCCTGATAATGTCGAATTCCCTGGTTATTTTAAGGGAGCGGTATTTCAGGGAGCCATGTCTGGAGCAGATGCTTTCTTTTTCCCGTCCTATGAGGAAACTGAAGGAATTGTTGTCCTGGAAGCCTTGGCTAGTGAGCAGAATGTTGTGCTGCGTGATATTCCAGTCTATCAGGGCTGGGTGGATGAGCGTTCAGCCGAGCTCTGCCATAATGTAGATGAGTTTGTCCAGTCTCTGAGAAATGTCTTAGATAAAAAGGTGGACAAGCGCGAAGCAGGCTATCAGGTGGCTAAAAGCCGGTCTATTGACGATGTTGCAGATCAGTTAGTTGAGGCTTATCAAACAGTTTTGGAGATGTAAGATGCGTATTGGTCTTTTTACAGATACCTATTTTCCTCAGGTCTCTGGGGTTGCTACCAGTATTCGGACTTTGAAGACGGAGCTAGAAAAATTAGGTCACACAGTATTTATTTTTACGACGACGGACAAGGATGTCAATCGTTATGAAGATTGGCAGATTATTCGGATTCCCAGCGTACCTTTCTTTGCCTTTAAGGACCGAAGAGTGGCTTACCGAGGCTTTTCTCATGCCTTAGAAATTGCCCGTCAGTACCAGCTGGACATTATCCATACCCAGACTGAGTTTTCACTAGGGCTGCTGGGGATTTGGATTGCTAAAGAGCTGCGGATTCCGGTAGTACATACCTATCATACCCAGTATGAGGATTATGTGCACTATATTGCTAAGGGGATGGTCATCCGTCCTAGCATGGTCAAATATATCGTCCGTGGCTTCATGAGTGACTTGGATGGGGTTATTTGCCCTAGCGAGATTGTTTATGACCTTTTGGTTGATTATAAAATCGAAGCAGAAAAACGGGTGATTCCGACAGGGATTGAGCTGGCGAAGTTTGAGCGTCCAGAAATTTCGCGTGAGGATATCAAAAAGCTGCGTTTCAAGCTAGGACTGGCTGAAGATGAGATAATGCTGCTCAGTCTGTCCCGTATTTCTTATGAAAAGAATATCCAGGCTATCGTTGAGGCGATGCCTGCTGTTCTTGAAGAAAATGACAAAGTCAAGCTGGTCATTGTCGGCGACGGCCCCTACGCGGAAGACTTGAAAGAAATGGTTGCTAAGCTTCAGATTGAAGAAGCGGTCATCTTTACGGGGATGATTGCTCCTAGTGATACGGCCCTTTACTATAAAGCTGCGGATTTCTTTATCTCTGCCTCAACCAGTGAGACTCAAGGTCTGACTTATCTGGAAAGCTTAGCCAGCGGTACGCCGATTATTGCTCATGGCAATCCTTATCTGGATAATGTTATCAGTGACAAAATTTTTGGAACCCTTTATTACCAAGAGCGTGATTTATCAGGCGCTATTTTAGAGGCAATTATTGCGACGCCTGATATGGATGAGCAGAAGTTAGCAGACAAGCTCTACGAAATTTCAGCGGAGAATTTTGGCCGCAGAGTCTATGAGTTTTATCTGGATTTAACCATTTCCAAGGACTTCCACAACGAGCTTAGCCCAGAGGAAAGTGCTGCCAAGCGTCTGGCCAAGACGGTGGCCTATTTGCCTGGCAAGGTCATCTCTCTACCCATCAATGGCTCCGTTCGTATCCTCAAAGCTTCGAGTAAGCAAGTGAAAAAAATCAGGAATATTACTAAATTATTAGAATAGAAACATGCCTTGCATCATTGTGGCGATAGCTATTTATGCAAGGTTTTATTTAGAAATAGAGGAGAAATCTTATGAAAAAATATCTCAAACAGCTGCCTTTGTTGCTTTTGTTCTATGGCATTGTCGTTGGTTCGGGTTTGATTTGGGAACAAATTTGGCAATATTTTATAAATAATACAGAGAGTATGGGAAGCGATTTGAACTGGCTTTCTAATCTTAATTTATTTTATTATGCTGTGCTGCTTCCTTTGATTGGTGCAGTGATTGTTTATATAAATACTCGGATGCAAGGCTTTTCACTGCCCTTTCTTCTTTTGATTCCGGGGGTTCAGTATTATTACCTATTCAAAAACTTTTTTGACGGACTTTTTTACTCAGGAGATAAGATTTATAATCCAATCACTTCCACGTTTTATAATGCTAGGGATATTCATGTCTTGTTATTCCTTTCTTTGGGAGGAATGCTGTTGGCAGAGCAATACCGTAAAAAACGTCAAGCTGCCACTTTGAGTCAAGAGGCTCTAAATCGTTTTTCTGGTTTTGATGGTTAATAGCTCTTGCAAATTTTTCCAATCGTGCTATAATGTTTTCTAGAGACATATCACCTGCAGGAAATCTTTTAGAGAGCGCGTGGAGCTGGAAATCGCGTAGAGGATGCAGTTGGGACTACTCTATCAGCTTTTATGCAAACATAAAACGGTGGCTACGTTAGAGCCGATTCGAGGTGTGAGTCTTTTGACTTGCATAAATGAAGGTGGAACCACGTTGCGACGTCCTTTTGAGGATGTCGTTTTTTGTTTTGTCAGAAGGAGGAAGAATAGTGCTTTATATGATTGGCGGATCGCCTTGTAGTGGGAAGTCAACAATTGCTTCACTTCTTGCTAGACAGTATCAGCTGCTTCATATCAAGCTGGATGATTTGGTAGACGAGATGATGAGTCAAGCAAGTGCAGATTCACAGCCGATTTGCCTTCTTAGACAGGACAGAAATCCGGAACAAATCTGGATGAGAAATCCAAAAGAGATGGCTGATGAAGAATGGCGCTTTTATGAAGAGATTTTTCCTTATGTAAAATCTTACTTGATAAAAAATCAAGATAGACCTCTCTTGGTGGAGGGAGCAGGACTTTTGCCTCACTTGGTAAAGGAGCTTGAATGGCCAGCGCCTTCTTATCTATGCTTGACTCCGACAGCTGATTTTCAGAAAAAGCATTATAGACAGAGAGAATGGGTTCCTTATGTCTTAGAGGGAACAACCAATCCTGAGCAAGCTTTTGAAAACTGGATGCAGCGAGACATTCTTTTTGCCCAAATGGTTCGGAAGGAAGCGGTGAGATTAGGTTATCCTAGCCTCATGACAGATGGTAGTCAGTCAGAAAAGCAGACTGCGGAAGAGATTGCTCGAATCTTTAAATTGCTTAACAGAAACAATATAATATTAAAGGAGAAAACACATGATTAAGATTACTTTCCCAGATGGCGCTGTTCGTGAATTCGAATCTGGCGTTACAACTTTTGAAATTGCTCAATCTATCAGCAATTCCCTAGCTAAAAAAGCTTTGGCTGGTAAATTCAATGGCAAATTAATTGATACAACTCGCGCTATTACTGAAGATGGTGCTATTGAAATCGTGACACCTGACCACGAAGATGCTTTAGATGTCTTGCGTCACTCAGCAGCCCACCTCTTTGCGCAAGCAGCTCGCCGTCTTTTCCCAGATATTCACTTGGGCGTTGGTCCTGCTATTCAGGACGGTTTCTACTATGATACGGACAATGAAGCAGGGCAAATTTCAAATGAAGACCTGCCTCGTATCGAAGAAGAAATGAAGAAAATCGTCAAAGAAAACTTCCCATCCATCCGTGAAGAAGTGACCAAGGATGAGGCGCGTGAAATTTTCAAAAACGATCCTTACAAGTTGGAATTGATTGAAGAGCACTCTGAAGATGAGGATGGTTTGACTATCTACCGTCAGGGTGAATATGTGGATCTCTGCCGTGGGCCTCACGTTCCATCTACAGGTCGGATTCAAATCTTCCATCTCTTGAACGTGGCTGGAGCATACTGGCGCGGGAACAGCGACAATGCTATGATGCAGCGGGTCTATGGTACTGCTTGGTTTGACAAGAAAGACCTGAAGAAATATCTGCAAATGCGGGAAGAAGCTAAAGAACGCGACCACCGTAAGTTAGGTAAAGAGCTGGATCTCTTCATGATTTCACAAGAAGTGGGTCAAGGCTTGCCATTCTGGCTGCCAAACGGTGCGACGGTCCGTCGCGAGTTGGAGCGCTACATAGTTGACAAAGAGTTGGCTTCTGGCTACCAACACGTCTACACTCCGCCTTTGGCTTCTGTGGAGCTTTATAAGACTTCTGGCCACTGGGAGCACTACCAAGAGGATATGTTCCCAACCATGGATATGGGTGATGGAGAAGAGTTTGTTTTGCGTCCGATGAACTGCCCTCACCACATCCAGGTCTACAAACACCATGTTCACTCTTACCGTGAGCTGCCAATCCGTATTGCTGAGATTGGCATGATGCACCGTTACGAAAAATCTGGTGCCCTGACTGGTCTTCAACGTGTACGCGAAATGTCCTTGAATGACGGTCACCTCTTTGTTACTCCTGAACAAATCCAAGAAGAATTCCAGCGTGCGCTGCAGTTGATTATCGACGTTTACGCTGATTTCAACTTGACAGAATATCGTTTCCGTCTCTCTCTTCGTGACCCTCAGGATACGCATAAGTATTTTGATAACGATGAGATGTGGGAAAATGCCCAAACCATGCTGCGAGCAGCCTTGGACGAAATGGGTGTGGACTACTTTGAAGCAGAAGGAGAAGCAGCCTTCTACGGTCCTAAACTTGATATCCAGGTTAAAACAGCCCTAGGAAATGAAGAAACTCTGTCAACTATCCAGCTGGACTTCCTCTTGCCAGAGCGTTTTGATCTCAAGTATATCGGAGCTGACGGTGAAGAGCATCGCCCAGTTATGATTCACCGTGGGGTTATCTCAACTATGGAGCGCTTCACAGCTATCTTGATTGAGAATTACAAGGGTGCCTTCCCGACTTGGCTGGCTCCGCATCAAGTGACTTTGATTCCAGTTTCTAATGAAGCCCATATTGACTATGCTTGGCAAGTAGCTAAAAAGCTGCGTGATAGGGGTGTCCGTGCTGATGTGGATGAGCGTAATGAAAAGATGCAGTACAAGATTCGTGCCTCACAAACTAGCAAGATTCCTTATCAGCTCATCGTTGGTGACAAGGAAGTAGAAGACGGTACTGTCAATGTCCGCCGCTACGGTCAAAAAGAAACACATACAATACCAGTAGACGAATTTGTAGAGCAAATCTTAGCAGACATTGCCAGCAAATCCCGCGTTGAAAAGTAGAATTCATTAGATAACAATTAAACCCGAGCAATTAGCTCGGGTTTTATTGTTTTCTATCTGTAGGTAGAAACTTCTTTAACTAATTATGTTAGCAAGTTTAATCTTAATTCAAGTATTTATCCACATAATCATCAAAATCAGGATACTCATTTCGGTTCATGGCATAGAGCATTTCCCCATAGAGAGGGTCACTAGACGGGTCATCAGGTTCTAGAAGAGTAGCTATTTTCATATCATCATCTGGGAAAAGGATGGTGTAGTGATAGGTGTCGCTGACAGTGATACTGTAATATTTGGTATTATCTTGGTAGCCTGACTTATCTATCTTATAGTGAAATTCTTTATCGCCTAGCTTGCCTGTTTTGTCATTGAAGACAATGTCAATGTCCTCTCCGTTTGCTTTCTGAGCCTTCCATTTTCCCTGAAAGCTAGCGTACTGACTGCAGGCACTGAGAAAGATTAGTGTTAAGAAAGTGGTGAAAAGCAATGTCAGTTTTTTCATATCGTTCTCCTTGTCTATCCTTTGATATTATTCTACCACAAATATTAAAAATAAAAAAGCTGAGTTGGTAAACTCAACTTTTGGACAGTTGATCTGTATCTGAGCTACTTATTCTGCAGCTTGAGCCCAGCGTTGGGATAGCTTGCGCGAGAAGCTGGAAATGGCGAAGTTAATCAGGAAATAGATTGCTGCTACTAGTAGGTAGAGCGTGAAGACCTGTTCAGCTTCAAAATAGCGTCCCATTAGAATTTGAGCAGAACCAAAGAGTTCTTGGAGCGCAATAACAGAATAGAGCAGGCTGGTATCCTTAATCACTGTGACAAACTGAGAAATGATGGCTGGCAGCATTTTCCGAATAGCCTGAGGTAGGATGATAAAACGCAAAATCTGAAACTGAGTAAATCCTTGAGATAAGCCAGCTTCAGTCTGACCTGGGTCAATGGCATTGAGACCGCCTCGGATAATTTCTGCCAAAGCAGCAGAAGTAAAGACAGTGAAGCTGATGATACCGGCTGGCGTTGATTTAATCTGAAAGACTAAAAAGATAGTGAAAATCCAGAGCAGATTGGGTACATTACGGACAAATTCGATGTAAATGCTGGCAATCAGCTTGAGCAGTTTATTTTTTCCGTTTCTCATGACGGCTAGAATAGTTCCAAAAATCGTGGATAGGACAATGGAAATGAAAGAAATTTGCAGCGTCAGCCAGAGCCCCTTAAGGATAAAGAGGAGGTTGTTTGCGGTTAAGACTTTTAAAATATTTTCCATAGAGACCTCCTTAGATGCTGTAAGCTTGTTTATTGGCTTCCTCTACCCTACGTCCCCAGCTAGCGATTGGGAAGCAAAGGAGGAAGTAGAGCAGAGCTGCTCCGGCAAAAGCTGGTATGTAGTTGGAGTTCAGAGCAGACCAAGACTTGGTCACGAACATCAGATCCATACCAGAGATAATAGCGACGGTAGAAGTATTTTTTATCAGATTGACAACCTGATTGATTAGCGGTGGCAGGATAATCCGAAAAGCTTGGGGCAGGATGATATATCGCATAGTTTCGACATAGGTAAAGCCCTGAGATAGTGCAGCTTCGGTCTGTCCGCGAGGAATGGACTGGATACCTGAGCGGATAACTTCGGCGATATAAGCGCCGTGGTACAGTCCCACACAGAGAACCGCAGTCCAATAGATTGAGGGCATGATGGTGTAATTGCTGACTAGCGGAAGACCGTAAAAGACAATTACAAATTGAACTAAGAGTGGTGTATTCTGGTAAAACTCAACAAAAACACGAGCTAGACCACGTAGAACTTTATGCTTACCAGTGCTGATAGCTCCAAAGAAAATCCCTAGTAAAAGAGCCAAGGTCAGGGCACCGATAGAAATAGCTAAGGTAAAGAGGAATCCTTGGAAAAACTTGCCAAAGTCCGCAAAGTAGGCCTGCCAAGAAGAAATACTAAAACTCATGGGGTCTCCTTTCTAATCATCTGTTGAAGTAGATGGTTTTAAATCATATTTGTCATAAAGTTTCTGTAGACTGCCGTCTTCCTTCCATTTAGAGATTAGGCCATCTACATAGTCATTCAATTGAGTATTGGATTTTTTTGTTACCACACCATAATCGGCTTTTTTGAAGCTGTAATCCAGAATGTTTGACTTGGAGCTTACATAGCCGGTCAGGATGGACTTATCAACAGAAATGGCATCAATACGGTGAGCCCGCAAGGAAACAGCAAGTTCAGGGTAGGAGCCTAACTCCACATATTCGAAGTTGAGTTTTTTCTCTTGGGCGATTTCTTCCAGCAAGGTCTGAGTGATAGAGCCTTGAACGACGCCGATAGTCTTGTTATTCAAGTCCTTGACGTCTGTAATTTTGCTGGATTTATTAACCAAAAAACCAGAAGCATCAGTGTAGTAAGGGGTTGTGAAATTATAGATTTCCTTACGCTCATCTGTGATGGTAAAAGTCGCAATGACCATGTCAACTTGTCCATTGTCTAGCAGTGGTCCGCGGGTTTGTGCGGTAACTGGGACGTAGTTGATTTTGACGCCTAGTTCCTTGGCAATTTTCTTTGCAATATCGATTTCTAGACCGCTGTAAGTATTACTATCAGGATTGAGGTAACCAAAGTTAGGTACATCCTGTTTGACACCGACATTGAGGACACCACGTTTCTGGATAGCCTTGACCTGTTGGCTGGTACTGGAATCGGCTTGTGCGGGAACGACGTGAATCAAGCCAAGAGTCAATAGGAGTAAGACTAGGCTGATGATTATTTTCTTTAGTTTCATAGATCTTCTCCTTTCTAAGAAAGCACATTATCACTCTCATGGTTGATAATTTTACTGAGAAATTGCTTAGCGCGAGGTTCAGTAGGATTGTCAAAGAAAGCATCTACATCAGTAGTATCCACCAGCACCTCACCGTCTGCCATGAAGATAATGCGGTCAGCTACCTCACGGGCAAAACCCATTTCGTGTGTGACCACAATCATGTTCATGCCGTCTTTGGCTAATTTTTGCATAACAGCCAGAACATCACCGATTGTTTCAGGGTCCAGGGCAGAAGTTGGTTCATCAAAGAGTAGGAGCTCAGGGTGCATGGCTAAACCACGGGCAATGGCAATCCTTTGCTTTTGTCCACCGGACAGCATGCCTGGGTAAGAGTCTTTTTTGTCCCACATGTTGACAAATTCTAGATATTTTTGAGCGATTTTTTTAGCTTCTTGTTTATCCATTCCTAAAACTTTAATAGGCGCCAAGGTAACATTTTCTAACACCGTTTTGTGGGGGTAAAGATTAAAATGTTGAAAGACCATTCCGACTTCTTTGCGTAAGTTGACCAGATCTTTGGCAGCAGCGTTCACGACCTCATGGCCGTTGACAATCAGACTTCCCTGGTCAATACCTTCTAAAGCGTTGATTGTACGGATAAGAGTAGATTTTCCTGAGCCAGATGGTCCTAACAGTACGACTACTTGCCCTTTTTCAAAACTGAGATTGATATTGCGCAGAGCATGGTAATCTCCGTAATACTTTTCGACATTTTTAAATTCAACTAAAGCCATATCTTTCTCCTTTGTGTTAGATAATATGACATAGATTTTACCATAGAATAAATAAACTGTCAAATTGAATAAAAATGACTATTTTTATTCAGAGAGAAATTTTTTTGATGAGAATCGTCCATTTTCTACAAATGTGGAATAAAAATGGCTTGAATTAGTGTTTTTTAAGAAAACTTTGGTATAATAAGATATATAAATAAATAAAATTGGATTGGGAGTCTAGCTAGGCAAACTAGATTGCCTTTTGCACGTGTTGATGCAGGACGACTTAGCTGACTATGTCACAACTTTTCTATCATGGAGTTGATTCAATCCCAATCTTATGTTAAGGTGAACATATGAAGAAAATATTAGTTGTAGATGATGAGAAGCCAATCTCAGATATTATTAAGTTTAATATGGCCAAGGAAGGCTATGAGGTTTTGACTGCTTTTGATGGTAAGGAAGCCTTGGAAATGTTTGAAGCAGAACAGCCAGATATCTTGATTTTGGACTTGATGCTGCCAGAAGTGGATGGATTGGAAGTGGCTCGGACTATTCGTAAGACCAGCAATGTTCCGATTATTGTATTGTCCGCTAAGGACAGTGAGTTTGACAAGGTTATCGGCCTTGAAATCGGTGCGGATGATTATGTGACCAAGCCTTTCTCAAATCGTGAGCTTCAGGCGCGTGTTAAGGCACTTCTTCGTCGGGCAGACCTTGTTGTGGAAAACCAAATAGAAGAAAGTGGCCCGAACGAGCTGACCATTGGGGAACTGCAGATTTTGCCAGATGCTTTTGTTGCTAAGAAGCATGGCAAGGAGCTGGAGTTGACTCACCGCGAGTTTGAACTTCTTCACCATTTGGCGACACATATCGGTCAGGTGATGACACGTGAGCACTTGCTGGAAACAGTATGGGGTTATGACTATTTTGGCGATGTCCGTACAGTCGATGTGACCATTCGTCGCCTGCGTGAAAAGATTGAAGATACGCCAAGCCGACCTGAGTATATCCTGACTCGCCGCGGAGTTGGCTACTATATGAGAAATAATGATTGAAGCAATTAAACAATTTGTGATTTCTGCGGATTTTGTCTTTGCAATCATTATTATCGGCTTCATTGTAGTTGTTGCCTTGCTTTTATTGGAAAATCGCCGTGATAACCAAAAGCTTGTACAGCTTAATCAAAAGGTTAAAGATTTGATTGCAGGGGACTATTCTGAAGTGCTGGACATGCAGGGAAGTCCGGAAATCACAGATATGACCAACAGTATCAATGATCTTTCAGAGGTCATTCGACTGACACATGAAAACCTTGAGCAAGAAACAAAACGCCTTTCCAGTATCCTGTCCTATATGACAGATGGCGTGCTTGCGACCAACCGCCGGGGACAGATTATCACTATCAACGATATGGCAACCAAGCAGTTGGGAGTTAAGAGAGATGAGGTCCAAAATATGAGTATTTTGGATCTGCTTTCGATTTCAGACGAGTATGATTTGAGGGACCTGATTACCAATGTACCTGAGCTGACGATAGATTCTCAGGATGAAAATGGTGAGTATTTGAGCTTGCGGGTTCGCTTTGCCCTAGTAAGGCGTGAGTCGGGCTTCATTTCTGGTTTGGTAGCTGTCTTGCATGACACGACAGAGCAGGACAAGGAAGAGCGGGAGCGTCGCCTCTTTGTCTCCAACGTCAGCCATGAGTTGCGGACTCCGCTGACCAGTGTTAAGTCCTATCTGGAAGCCCTGGATGAGGGAGCCTTGTCTGAGCCAGTAGCGCCAGACTTTGTCAAGGTATCGCTCAATGAAACCAACCGCATGATGCGGATGGTGACGGACTTGCTCAGCTTGTCACGTATCGACAACGAGACTAGTCATCTGGAAGTGGAGCTGACGAATTTTACAGCCTTTATCACCTTTATCCTCAATCGCTTTGACAAGATAAAAAATCAAGACGAAACCAAGAAATATGAGATTATCCGTGATTATCCGATAACACCGATTTGGGTGGAGATTGATACAGATAAGCTGACCCAGGTGATTGATAATATCATGAACAATGCCATCAAGTATTCGCCAGATGGTGGAACCATTACTGTTTCCATCAAGACAACTGATGAGCAGTTGATTCTCTCGATTGCAGATGAAGGTCTGGGGATTCCCAAACAGGACCTTCCTAAGATTTTTGATCGCTTTTATCGAGTGGACAAAGCACGCAGCCGTGCCCAAGGCGGAACGGGTCTGGGGCTGGCTATTGCCAAGGAAATTATCAAGCAGCATCAGGGCTTTATCTGGGCTAAGAGTGAGTATGGTGTGGGCTCGACCTTTACCATTGTCTTGCCTTATGAGAATGATGGTGTCCGGGATGACGACTGGGATAATGAAGATGATATATAGAAAGTAAACATGACTAAAGGATTTCAATACAGTATTCTGGCGTCAGGATCAAGTGGTAACTGTTTCTATCTGGAAACAGATCAAAAGCGGATTCTGGTTGACGCTGGCTTATCAGGCAAGAAAATTACGAGCTTGCTGGGCGAAATTGGCCGCAAGCCTGAGGATTTGGATGCTATTTTAGTGACTCATGAGCACAAGGATCACATTCATGGTGTTGGTGTATTGGCTCGCAAGTATCATCTGGATATTTATGCTAATGAGGCCACTTGGAAGGCTATGGAAAAGGACCTGGGCAAGCTGGATGCTAGTCAAAAGCATATCTTTGAATTGGGCAAGACCAAGACCTTTGGAGACTTGGATGTGGAGAGCTTTGGTGTTAGTCATGACGCAGCCTGTCCACAATTTTACCGCTTTATGAAGGATGACAAAAGCTTTGTCATGCTGACGGATACGGGCTATGTCAGTGACCGGATGGCTGGAATTATCGAAAATGCCGATGCTTACCTGATTGAGAGCAACCATGATATTGAAATTCTCCGCAGCGGTGCCTACCCATGGAGTCTCAAGCAGAGGATTCTGTCGGATATGGGTCACTTGTCCAATGAAGATGGAGCAGAGACTATGATTCGGACTCTGGGCAATCGCACCAAGCGAATATATCTGGGCCATCTCAGTAAGGAAAATAATATCAAAGAATTGGCTCACATGACCATGGTCAATCAACTGGCTCAAGCCGATATGGCAGTCGGTCACGACTTCCAGGTCTATGATACCTCGCCTGATAACGCAACGCCTTTGACGAGTATTTAAACACCAGACCGAAAGGTTTAGTTTTCTCGCTCTAGTGCGGTATCCATTAAATATTTAAAAAGCAACAATTTTATTTTACAAAGGAGCTTGTATGCGGCCAATTTATTTTGTGGTAGGTCTATTATCTTTAGGGTTGGGAGTTTTGGGGATTTTTCTGCCTCTCCTGCCGACGACACCATTTCTTCTCTTGTCCATTGCCTGCTTTTCGCGCAGTTCCAAGCGCTTTGAGAATTGGCTCTATCATACAAAGATGTATCAGACCTATGTGGCAGATTTTCGAGAGACAGGAACGATTGCCAAGGAGCGTAAGAAAAAGATCATCGTTTCCATCTATATCTTGATGGGGATTTCCATTTTTCTAGCGCCTATTATTTGGGTTAAGATTGGACTGTTGGGTCTGACCGTTTTTATCACCTATTATTTGTTTAAAGTAATTCCGGATAAGGAATAGAAATCACTGTCAGCAGGTGCGTTTGCGCCTGTTTTTTGTTATAATAGAGACTGTATATCTTTGGAAAGGAAAAGGTATCGTGCTGCTTATCTGACTGAAGTCAGCATGATCTAAAATAGTAATGGAAAATTTGAAAAAAGCATTGCTGGAGCAGTTTGACTTGGTTTTCTCTGATGAGACCTTGTTGGAAACGGCTTTTACTCATACGAGCTATGCCAATGAGCACCGCCTCTTAAAAATTTCACACAATGAGCGCTTGGAATTTTTAGGAGACGCTGTTCTGCAACTGATTATTTCGGAGTATCTTTATACCAAGTATCCTAAGAGACCAGAGGGCGATCTGTCCAAGCTGCGCTCCATGATTGTTCGGGAAGAGAGCCTGGCAGGATTTGCCCGTGATTGTCAGTTTGATCAGTTTATCAAGCTGGGACGCGGAGAGGAGAAGTCTGGCGGCCGGAATCGTGATACGATTTTAGGAGATTTGTTCGAGGCCTTTTTAGGCGCTTTGCTCTTGGATAAGGGTGTGGAAGCAGTCAAAAGCTTTCTCTATCAAGTCATGATTCCCAAGGTGGAAGCGGGAGATTTTGAGCGGGTGACGGACTATAAGACAAAGCTGCAGGAGTTGCTGCAGATTAATGGCGATGTGGAAATTGCCTATCAGGTCGTCTCCGAGACAGGGCCGGCTCATGCCAAAAATTTCGAGGTGGCCGTTCTCATCAATGGTCGTAAGTCCGGTCAAGGCCAGGGGCGTTCTAAAAAGCTGGCCGAGCAGGAAGCTGCTAAAAACGCATTTGAAAAGGAAAGTTCTTCATGTTTTTAAAGGAAATTGAAATTCAGGGCTTCAAGTCATTTGCTGATAAGACTAAAGTTGTCTTTGATCAGGGAGTGACAGCGGTTGTTGGGCCAAATGGTTCCGGCAAGTCCAATATTACGGAGAGCCTGCGCTGGGCCTTGGGAGAGTCCAGTGTGAAAAGTCTGCGGGGCGGCAAGATGCCCGATGTGATTTTTGCGGGAACAGAAACCCGCAAGCCACTAAATTACGCATCAGTGGTAGTGGTTCTGGATAACAGTGACCAATTTATCAAGGATGCTGCCAATGAGATTCGGGTGGAGCGTCACATTTACCGCAGCGGTGACAGTGAGTATAAGATTGACGGTAAAAAAGTCCGTCTGCGCGATGTCCATGATCTCTTCATGGATACTGGGCTGGGACGAGATTCCTTCTCCATCATTTCCCAAGGGAAAGTTGAAGAAATCTTTAACAGCAAGCCGGAGGAACGCCGGGCAATTTTTGAGGAAGCAGCTGGAGTGCTTAAGTATAAGACACGCCGCAAAGAAACGGAAAGCAAGCTTAGTCAAACCCAGGATAATCTGGATCGACTTGAAGACATTATCTACGAGCTGGAGAGCCAGATCAAGCCCTTGGAGAAGCAGGCTGAAACTGCTAAGCGCTTCTTGAGTCTGGATGGCCAGCGCCGAGAGCTTTACTTGGATGTTTTGGTCGCTCAGTTGACAGCTAATAAGGAAAGACTGACCCAGGCTGAAGAAGATTTAACGAGTATCCAGCAGGAGCTAGCAGCCTACTACAGCAAGCGCGATGAGCTGGAAGTTGAAAATCAAACCTTGAAGGCCAAGCGCCATGAGCTCAATCAAACTTTGTCTGATGATCAAGCTAGTTTGCTGGAATTGACCCGCTTAATCAGTGATTTGGAGCGTCAGATTGACCTTTCTAAGCTGGAGTCCAGCCAAGCAGCGACGAGCCGTCGGGAAAATGAAGAACGTTTGGCCGCTTTGTCAGAAAAACTGGCTCAGATAGAAAGCAACATAGAAGACAAGCAGGCTGAATTGAGCCAAATAGCTGCCAAACTGACTGACAATGAGCAGTCTATCACTGCTTTGGAAGCAGAATTAGCAGACTTTTCAGATGATCCAGACCAGCTGATTGAGCATTTGCGTGAGCAGTATGTCAAGCTCATGCAGGAAGAGGCAAATCTTTCTAATGACTTGACTTCTCTGGAGAGCCAGCTGGCTAGTGAGCTTAAATTAGCTGAGAGAAAGAAAGCTGACTATGCTAAGCTGCAGGCTGATTTGGAGGCTAGCCAGACTCAGGAGCAGGCTGGTTTGGGGGAGTTGGAAATTGCTCGCCAAGCCCTCAAGGGCCTACTGGCTGACTACCAGAGTCAGGTTCAGTTGGTAGAGAAGCTAGAGGCTGACTATAAGCATCAGCAGACTAAGATGTTTGAGCTTTTGGATGACCTCAAAAACAAGCAGGCACGTTCCAATAGCTTGGAGGCCATTCTTAAAAATCACAGCAATTTCTATGCTGGAGTCAAGAGTGTGCTGCAGGAGGCTGACCGCCTGGGAGGTATTGTAGGAGCAGTTAGCGAAAAACTCAGCTTTGACCCCCACTATCAGACTGCGCTGGAAATTGCGTTGGGAGCCAGCAGTCAGAATATCATCGTGGAAGATGAGGCGGCTGCGACTCGGGCTATCGAATTTCTGAAGAAAAATCGGGCTGGCCGGGCAACCTTCCTGCCTTTAACAACCATCAAGCCGCGTCAGCTGCCTGACCATAACCGTGCTACAATTGAAAAAAGTGCTGGTTTTCTGGGACTGGCTTCTTCCTTGGTCAGCTATGAGTCATCGTTAGACAGCATTTTTCAAAATCTGCTGGGAACGACTGCTATTTTTGATACAGTGGAGCATGCCCGAGCGGCAGCTCGTCAAGTACGCTATCAGGTTCGCATGGTGACTTTGGATGGGACGGAGCTTCGGACTGGCGGATCTTATGCTGGTGGTGCCAACCGCAATAACAATACTATCTTTATCAAGCCGGAGCTAGATGCTTTGTTTGAGGAGATTAAGCAGAAAAATGCCAGCTTGAAAGAGCAGGAAGAAGCAGTGCAAATTCTGCAAAACCAGCTAAGTCAGGCTAAGCAGGTATTGGAACAAATCAAGACAGACGGTGAGCAGGCTCGCTTGGCTGAGCAAAAGGCTAATCTAGCCTATGAACAGTTAGCCAAACGCGTAGAAGAGCTCACAAGCCTGAAAAATCTACAGGAACAGGAGTTGGCTGGTCAATCTGCTTTGGATATCTCAGAAGAAAAAGACCGACTGCAGACCCGCTTGACTGAGATTGAGCAAGAAAAAACGGATATCACAGCAGAAATAGAGCAGGTTAAGTCGAACAAAGATGCTGTTCAAGCTCGTTTCGACAAGCTTTCCTCTCGCCTAGCAGAACTCAAGCTCCAGCGGACAGAGCTGACCTCCAATCAACGCTTTGAAAAGAATGACTTGGAACGTCTGTCCGAGGAAAAAGCCAGCCTTGCAAAAGAGCAGTCGACCTTGGAACTTTTGATGGAGCAAAAGGAGCAGTCCAGCTTGCAAAAGGTGGATATTACGATTCTGGAAGAGCAATTAGAGACCGCCAAGCAAGAAAAGATTGAGCTGGATCAAAGACTGATTCGTCTGAAATTTGAGCTTGAAGATCTAGAAGGTCAGTCTGACGATATTGCCAGTCGTTTGGAGCAAGCCCGCCATCAAAATGAAGAATTGATTCGCCGGCAGGCTAAAGCAGAGGCAGAAAAGGATAAGCTCATGGATGTCATGCGCCGTCTGGCAAGCAATCTGACAGATGACTATCAGATGAGCTTTGATGAAGCAAGCAGCCAGGCTCGGCCTTTAGAAAGTTTACCAGCTGCTGAAAGCCAAGTTAAGGATCTGGAAAAAGCTATTCGAGCTTTAGGTCCAGTCAATCTGGAAGCAGTTGAGCAGTTTGAAGAAGTCAGCAACCGTTTGAACTTCCTCAATGAGCAGCGAGACGATGTCCTATCAGCCAAAAATCTGCTCTTAGAGACGATTGAAGAGATGAATGACGAAGTCAAGGAACGTTTTAAATCAACCTTTGAAGCCATTCGTGAAAGCTTCAAAGTGACTTTCCGTCAGATGTTTGGCGGTGGTTCGGCAGACCTGATATTGACGGAGGGAGACTTGCTGACAGCTGGTGTAGAAATCTCCGTGCAGCCACCGGGAAAGAAAATCCAGTCGCTTAATCTGATGAGCGGTGGCGAGAAGGCCTTGTCAGCTTTGGCTCTACTCTTCTCTATCATCCGCGTTAAGACCATTCCTTTTGTCATCTTGGACGAGGTCGAAGCAGCGCTGGACGAAGCGAATGTTAAACGCTTTGGGGATTATCTCAATCGATTTGACAAGGACAGCCAATTCATCGTGGTCACTCACCGTAAGGGAACCATGTCAGCTGCAGACTCTATTTACGGAGTTACCATGCAGGAATCTGGGGTTTCCAAGATTGTCTCGGTCAAGTTAAAAGATTTAGAAAGTATGTAAAATGAGTATAAAATTAGTAGCAACGGATATGGATGGCACCTTTTTGGACAGTAAAGGTCAGTTTGATATGGACCGCCTCAAGCAAGTTTTGGCTCGCTTCAAAGAAAAAGATATGTACTTTGCCGTAGCCAGCGGACGGGGTCTCTTGTCGCTGGAAAAGCTGTTTGAGGAAGTACGCAATGAGATTATTTTTATTGCTGAAAACGGTAGTTTAGTGGAATTTCACGGCGAGGATCTCTATGAAGCAACCATGCCTCGGAATTTTTATCTCAATGTTTTTGACAAGCTGCAGGAATCTCCCTATGTCAATGTCAACGAGCTGCTTTTGACGGGCAAACGTGCCTGCTATGTCTTGGAGACTGTGGATCCGACCTATCTTTCTTTCAGTGCTCATTATAATGAAAATATTCAAAAAGTAGCTAGCCTGGCTGATATCGACGATGAAATTTTCAAGTTTACGACCAATTTTGCTGAGGACCAAGTCGCAGCTGGTGAAGCTTGGGTCAATGAGAATATCGATGGAGTCAAGGCCATGACAACTGGCTACAAGTCCATTGACATCGTTCTGGACCATGTGGATAAGGGGGTTGCCATTGTCGAGCTGGCCAAGAAGCTAGACATAGATCTTTCTCAGGTTATGGTTTTTGGCGATAATCTCAACGATATGCACATGATGCAGGTGGCTGGCTATCCGATCGCGACTGAAAATGCTCGCCCTGAGATTTTAGAAGTCGCCAAGGAAGTCATCGGCCACCATGATGCTCAGTCGGTTATCACTTACATGGAGGGATTGTAATGGCAGATATAAAACTGATTGCTCTGGACTTGGATGGGACTCTCCTGACTTCAGACAAGAAGATTTCTGAGCGTAATTTAGCAGCTTTAAAAGCAGCTCAGGCCAAGGGAGTTAAGGTAGTTCTGACTACTGGCCGCCCTCTTAAGGCCATGGACTTTTTCCTGCATGAGCTGGGAACAGACGGTCGAGAGGATGAGTACACCATTACTTTTAATGGTGGTCTTGTTCAGCGCAACACTGGAGAAATCCTTGATAAAACAGTCTTTTCTTATGATGATGTGGCTCGGATTTACGAGGAGACGGACAAGCTCTACATACCGCTTGATGCTATCTGCGAAGGACTTGTCTATCAGATTCAGTCCGATCAAGATTCGCTTTATGCTCAGTTCAATCCTGCTCTGACCTTTGAGTCCATTGATTTTAGTGATTTGTCCAGCCAGCAGACTTATAACAAATGTGTCACTGCTTATGCTCAAGAACCACTGGATGCGGCTATTGAGCAAATTTCACCGGAATTATTTGAGCGCTATGAGATTTTTAAATCTAGAGAAATGCTGCTGGAGTGGTCCCCTAAAAATGTCCATAAGGCTAATGGTTTGGAGAAACTAATTGCCCATTTAGGCATTGAGAGAAGTCAGGTCATGGCTTGTGGTGATGAAGCCAACGATCTGTCTATGATTGAGTGGGCTGGTCTGGGAGTAGCCATGCAGAATGCAGTAGCCATCGTCAAAGAAGCAGCCAATGTGGTGACACCTATGACTAATGATGAGGATGCAGTGGCTTGGGCTATTGAAGAATATATACTAAAGGAGGATTAGCCGATGGGATTATTTGACCGCCTTTTCGGCCGAAAAAAGCAAGAACCACCGATCGAAGAAGTTGTCAAGGAAGCATTGGAAAACATTGACGAGCTTGAAGAAGAAACAGCGCCTGCTCCAGAAGCAGGAGAAAATCTTGAAGCGGAAGCTGTTCAGTCCTATCAGGACGAGCAGCAACTTGATGACCAAATTTCGGATACAAAAGATAGTTTAGCTGATGTTGAAGAGCCAGCATCTCAAGCTATCCAAGAAGAAAGCAAGGAGCCAGAGCATGAAAGAGAAATTATTGCAGAAAATCAAGAAGTGGCTCAAGGAGCAAGTCAGACTGAAGAAACTTTAGAAGAGCACCAGCCTGAAAGCAGTGACGAAACGGTAGAAGAACTTGTTGAACAAACAAACCTTTCGGATAAAGCATCATCTCATATTGAGCATGAAGCTGTTTCTCATGACGAGGTGGTAACTGATTCAAATAATGAGGTCGAGCTAGAAATAGAAACTGAACCACTGGCAGAATCAGAACAGGTCGATCAAGCAGCTGATGTTGCTGAAGAATCAGAAGCAGCAGCTACAGAAGAGCCTGCAGGACTTCCTCAAGAGGAATCCACTCAGGAAAAATATGACCGCAGCCTAAAGAAGACTCGGACAGGGTTTGGAGCACGGCTCAATGCCTTCTTTGCCAATTTCCGCTCAGTAGATGAAGAGTTCTTCGAAGACTTGGAAGAGCTGCTCATCACTAGTGATGTAGGGGTTCAAGTGGCTTCCAGTCTGACTGAGGAACTACGCTATGAAGCGCGTCTGGGAAATGCTAAAAAACCAGCTGCTCTGCGCCAGCTGATTATTGAAAAATTGGTAGACATTTATGAGAAAGATGGCCGCTTTAATGAAAAAATCAATTTCCAAAACGGACTGACTGTCATGCTCTTTGTTGGGGTCAACGGAGTCGGTAAGACTACCTCTATCGGTAAACTAGCCTATAAGTACAAACAACAAGGCAAGAAAGTCATGTTGGTAGCAGCAGATACATTCCGAGCTGGAGCAGTAGCTCAGCTGGCTGAATGGGGTCGGCGCGTTGACGTTCCAGTAGTAACAGGGCCTGAAAAGAGCGACCCTGCCAGCGTGGTTTATGACGGAATGGAGCGTGCTCAGGCAGAGCAGGTTGATGTTCTTATGATTGACACGGCTGGTCGCCTACAAAATAAGGACAATCTCATGGCGGAACTGGAGAAAATTGGCCGTATTATTAAGCGGGTGGATCCAGAAGCGCCACATGAAACTTTCCTAGCTCTCGATGCTTCAACCGGTCAGAATGCTCTGGTTCAGGCCAAGGAATTTTCTAAAATTACTCCAGTCACAGGAATTGTACTGACGAAGATTGATGGAACAGCTCGAGGTGGGGTTGTGCTAGCCATTCGTCAGGAATTGGATATCCCAGTGAAGCTGATTGGCTTTGGAGAAAAGATTGATGATATCGGTGAGTTTAACTCGGAGAACTTTATGAAAGGCCTGCTTGAAGGCTTGGTATAAAACAAAAAACCAGTATGAGTACTGGTTTTTTTATGAACAATTTTTAAATTTTATTTGTTTGGAGACCACTGCCAGTCAGCTCCAAATTCTCTAAGGAGTTCAAAGGAAGCATCTGGTCCCATAGAACCGACAGGATACTCATGAAGAGGCACTTCGTTGCTATGCCAGAGCTCTTCAATCTGATCGATCAGCTCCCAGCTGGAGCGGACTTCATCCCAGTGGCTGAAGTTGGTTGAGTCATTATTAAGGACGTCAAAGATTAATTTTTCGTAAGGATCAGGGGAAGCACCGCTAGCTGTTGCGTCTGTTCGATAGTCCAGAGAGAGAGGAGCTAAGCTGAAGCGCTCGCCAACCTCTTTACCATTCATGCTGAGAGAGAAGCCCTCAGTCGGCTGGATATGAATGGTCAGAACATTTGGTGCTAATTCCTCACCAAAGATAGACTCCATTTGTTTAAAGACAATATTAACAAGAGTGCCTTTTTCAGTGAGGCGTTTACCAGTTCGGAAGAAAAATGGAACATCACGGAAACGTTCGCTATTTACGAAGAAAGCTCCTGAAGCAAAGGTTTCGGTCATAGAGTCAGGATTGACATTAGGCTCGCTCCGGTAGGAGATGTATTTCTTGCCTTTGACTGTGCCAGACTTATACTGACCGCGGATAAAGAAGCGTTTTAGGTCTTCTTTATTCGGCTCTACCAAGCGTTCAAAAACTTTGACTTTCTCTGCTCGAATGTCCTCTTTGCTGAAGCTTTTCGGCTTGTCCATAGCTAAGAGTGACAGTAGCTGTAAGGTATGATTCTGCACCATATCCCGTAGAGCACCGGACTGGTCATAGTAACCGCCACGTTCTTCGACACCTAGCTTTTCTGCAAAGGTAATCTGGACATTGTCAATGTAGTCACGATTCCAGATGTTTTCAAAGATAAGATTGGCAAAGCGGATAGCGAAGATGCTCTGAATCATTTCCTTGCCTAGATAATGGTCAATACGGAAAATCTGCTCTTCATTAAAGGCAGCCAAGAGTTCTTCATTAAGTTGGCTGGCAGTTGCCAAGTCTGTCCCGAAAGGTTTTTCGACAATCAGGCGTTCAAATCCTTTGCCATCTACGATGTTTTCAGACTTGAGGTGTTTGGCAATGGTTCCGAAAAATTGCGGAGCCATGGACAGGAAGAAGAGCTTATTGTGCTCGGCTTGGTATTGCTCATTGAGTCGGTTTTGAAGCTTGCGCAGCTCAATGTAGTGCTCGGTATCCTGCACATCATGACTTTGATAGTAGAAGTGACTGGCAAACTCTTGGGCTTGCTCTGGACTGTCAGCTAAATCAGCGATTGCCTCGACAACTACAGACTCAAAATACTCCTTGCTCCAAGGCCGGCGGGCTGTTCCAATGACTGCAAAATGCTTGGAAAGATTGCCAGACTTATAGAGCCTGAAGAGGGATGGATAGAGTTTTCTTTTGGCCAAGTCACCGCTGGCTCCGAAAATTGTTACAATAACTTTTGAAGACATCCTGATACCTATTTTCTAAATGATGTCTCTATTTTATCACAATTTTTCTAAAGATTGTATTCAGAAATTCGGTTTCTGAAAAGGGGGATAAATAGAGAGGAATTGACCGCTGCTTGAAACATATTCAAATACAAAAAATGAGACTTAGACACGATTGTGCCAGCCTCGTTTTCTTTATTCAAATACCCGATAAACGTAAGGATTTTCTGGTTTTTCTACCTTATCAAAGCTTTCAACTTCTAGAGTTGGCAGGCTTTGTCCAAGACTTTTATGGTAGTGCATGGTAATTTTTCCTTTGGCATGAATCCAAGTATTATTCTCGAAATGCTGGGTATTTCCAGTCGTCAAGAGGCCATAGACACCTGAGTCGGCGATACAATGGATAATACCGAAGCGAAAGAGAAATTGACTCTTCTGGTCGCTGGGATCATTGTAGACAAAGCCGGTGAACTCCAGCGTCTTGCCCACAAACTCGTCGGGATAATCATAGATGACCTCCATGATTTCCATGTAGTTCTCAGTTGTGACCTGAATGGTATCTTGCTTGATATACTTCTTGGCAGCTGCCCGCATTTCTTTTTCGTAAGCCCCCTTGGTAAAGTAGGTACTGGTGTCCGGCTTCAGGTATTGGCTGGTTGTGCCTTCGTCCTGCTGAATAGCAGTTGAAGTTCCCTCAGCCAGCGGGAAATGAAAACCTTTAGCAGAAACTGTAGTCGAATCCAAGGTTACAGTTGGAAAGAAAATTCCCACAAAAAGCGGAATGACAAGGAGCAGCACGCTGCCAAACTTGGCCCAGCGAGTGTTTAAATGACTGTGAACCTCCATCTTCTTCATCCAGATGATGAGCTGCACGACAGCCAAGACAAAAGACAGAATCATAGACAAGTATGCCAGATAGGAGTAATGGAGATTGATATATTGGTTGAGCTTGCCTGTCAGCTGTAGGTACATGGTGATCTCAAAGTAGCCGACTAAGATTAGAAATCGGATCATAGCACTACCCCCACAAGCCAAGAGTAAAGAAAGACGACGACGGTAACCAGGCTGATAAATTGCCAGATAAAGCGTGTCTTAAAGTAGTTTTTCATCATCAGCAGATTCTTGACATCTAGCATAGGCCCAATGACCAAGAAAGCTAAGACTGGCGATAAGCCGAAACTAGCAATCAAGGAGCTCCCAATGAAAGCATCAGCTTCGCTGCAAAGTGAGAGCAGGAAGGACAGCAGCATGAGCAGGAGAATAGCAACAGCTGGTGTTGAGCTGATGGAGGTCAAGATTCTGGTTGGCACATAGACCTGGACTAGGCTGGCAAAGAGACAGCCAAAGACCAGATAGCGACCTGTATCGAAAAATTCATCAATGGCTTGAACGAAGACTTGAAAAAGCTTTTGTCTCTTGCTGAGATGTGAAAAGTCATGCTCATGAACAGCCTTGCGATTTTCTTTCTGAATATTACTATCCGCAAAGAAGCCCAGGAAAATCCCTAAAAGAATAGCCACGACCATAGAACCTAAAGCACGAAGCAGAGCCATTCGGAAGGAATTACCAAAGGCTGAGTAGGTCGCAAAGAGCACGATGGGGTTGATGACTGGAGCCGTTACCAGAAAAGGCAAAGCCGTGTAGCTGGGAACTTTCTTTTCCAGAAACCGATTTATAATAGGGACGATTCCGCACTCGCAAGAAGGGAAGACAAAACCAACCAAGCTTCCAAAGAAAATCCGAGCCCATTTGTTCTTGGGTAGGAAACGATAAACCTTGTCTGGCGTGACATACACCTCGATAAAGCCAGAAATGATACTTCCAATCAAGACAAAAGGCAGGGCCTCAATGATAATGGAGAGAAAAATGGCACCAGCTTGCAGGACACTGGCCGGTAGCTGAGAGAAGAAGCTCATTCTTTTTTATCCTTCTCGTTTTTAGATTTTTTCTTGTCTTCCTCAGGGAACTCTACCTTTTCCATCTTGGGCAGGGTCGCAAACTCCTCGAACATCTTGTCCAAATCGTCTGATCTAGTAAATTTAACAGCCATAAAGGCACCTCATTTCTAAAATAATAATTCTATTATACTACCAATTATCAAAAAATGAAATTTTGAAACATAAGGGACTTCTTGTCGCTGATTTACCCTAAATTTTTTTGTACAAATAGTACTAAATAGTTCTAAAATAGCCTATCTTTCAAAGCACTTGTGATATAATAGGATTGTTATGGAAAATATAAATATTGAAAAAATTGCCCAGAAATTGGGCCTTAAAGAAAGCCAAGTATCACAGGTCCTAGATCTGACCGCTGAGGGGAATACGATTCCTTTTATTGCTCGTTACCGTAAGGAAATGACAGGAAATCTGGATGAGGTCGAGATTAAGGCAATCATTGACTTAGATAAGAGCATGACTGCCTTGGCAGAGCGTAAAGCGACGGTCTTAGCTAAGATTGAGGAGCAGGGCAAACTAACGGATGCGCTGCGCTCTGAGATTGAGGCTGCTGAAAAGCTGGCTGATGTGGAAGAACTTTATCTGCCCTACAAGGAGAAGCGCCGTACCAAGGCTACTATTGCTCGTGAAGCAGGTCTCTTTCCTTTGGCCCGCTTCATCCTACAGGATGCGGCTAACTTGCAGGAAGAGGCAGAGAAACTTACTAGTGAAGCCTTTCCAACAGCAGAAGCTGCTCTAGCTGGAGCAGTGGATATTCTGACTGAAGCAATTTCCGAAGATACTAAGCTGCGGGCTTGGACCTACCATGAGATGCAGACCAATTCTTCTATCGTATCCAGTCTCAAAGACGGTGATTTGGATGAAAAGCAGATCTTCCAAATTTATTATGATTTTTCTGAAAAAGTAGCGACTATGCAAGGCTACAGGACTCTGGCTCTTAATCGTGGTGAGAAGCTAGGTATTCTCAAGGTTGGCTTTGAGCACAATCTCGAGAAGATCCTGCGCTTCTTTGAAGTACGTTTCAAGGTGAAAAATGCCTATATTATCGAAGCTGTCCAGCAAGCAGTCAAAAAGAAAATCATTCCAGCCATGGAGCGCCGTATTCGGACCGAGCTGACTGAAGCTGCTGAGGATGGTGCGATTCAGCTCTTCTCAGAAAATCTCCGTCATCTCCTTCTGATTGCTCCTCTCAAAGGCCGCGTAGTACTGGGCTTTGACCCAGCCTTTCGGACAGGAGCCAAGCTGGCTGTTGTTGATGCGACAGGAAAAATGCTGACGACCCATGTTATTTATCCAGTAGCGCCAGCAAAGCCAGCTCAGATTGAAGCATCTAAGAAAGAGTTATCGGAGCTGATTGAGCAGTTTGGCGTGGAAATCATTGCCATCGGAAACGGAACTGCCAGCCGAGAAAGCGAAGCCTTTGTAGCAGAAGTTTTGAAATCTCATCCGAATGTCAGCTATGTTATCGTCAATGAAAGCGGAGCATCTGTCTACTCTGCTAGTGAACTGGCTCGTCATGAGTTTCCAGATTTGACTGTTGAAAAGCGTTCAGCTATTTCCATTGCCCGCCGTCTGCAAGATCCTTTAGCTGAGCTGGTTAAGATTGATCCTAAGTCTATCGGGGTTGGTCAGTACCAACATGATGTCAGCCAGAAAAAACTGTCTGAAAGTCTGGACTTTGTCGTTGATACCGTGGTTAACCAGGTCGGGGTCAATATCAACACCGCAAGTCCTGCCCTGCTGGCCCACGTAGCTGGTCTCAATAAGACTATCTCAGAAAATATTGTTAAATATCGGGAAACAGAAGGCTTGATTCGGTCTCGCGAGGCCATCAAGAAAGTGCCGCGTCTAGGCGCAAAGGCTTTTGAACAGGCAGCCGGCTTCCTGCGTATTCCCGAAAGTGATAACCTGCTAGACAATACAGGCGTTCACCCAGAGTCTTATAAGGCGGTGGAGGAGCTCTTTAAGCGTCTTGACATTAGCAGTTTAGATGAAGCAGCCCAAGCCAAATTAAAAGCAGTGCAGACTGCTAGTTTGGCTGCAGAGCTAGGCTTGGGAGAAGAAACCCTCAAAGATATTATTGCTGATTTGCTTAAGCCTGGTCGGGATTTGCGAGATTCCTTTGACGCGCCAGTCTTGCGGCAGGATGTCTTGGATATCAAGGACTTGCGTATCGGTCAAAAGCTGGAAGGAGTCGTTCGGAATGTCGTTGATTTCGGAGCCTTTGTGGATATCGGTATCCACGAGGACGGTCTTATCCATATCTCCAAGCTGAGCACAGACTATATCAAGCATCCTAGTCAGGTCCTATCTGTTGGTGACTTGGTCACTGTCTGGGTGGATAAGCTAGATGTGGAGCGGGAGAAGGTTAACCTCTCTCTGATAGCACCAAATGAATCTAACTAACTATGTCAAGCGGGTTTCGCTTGAGGATTTTGGCTGGGAATTCCGCCATCAAGCATATTGGAACAAGCGCCTCCGGACTACAGGGGGACGCTTCTTTCCTAAAGATGGCCATCTAGATTTTAACCCAAAAATCTATGAAACTTTTGGGCTGGAAACTTTCCGAAAAATTGTCCGCCATGAGCTGGCTCACTATCATCTCTATTATCAGGGTAAAGGTTATCGCCATGGGCATAGAGATTTTAAAGACCTGCTCAAGCGAGTTGATGGTCTGCGCTACGCTCCATCCTTGTCCGACTCGCAAACCTTTCTCATCTATGAATGCCTGAGCTGCGGAGCACTTATCCGTCGCAGACGCAGAGTCAATCTTCAAAAATACCGTTGCGGACGCTGTATGGGCAAGCTTCGTTTGTCGGAGAATGGTTGATAATTATTAAGAGAGTTCATTGAAGAACTCTCTTTTTTAAAAGAATGAATATTCTAATCCATAATCAGCCTTTGGCCCGATTGTTTTCTTATAAAATATGGTAGAATAAAGTAAATATGATCATTGAGGTCTCTATCATGAACGTGAAATTCTATAAGTTGAAAAAGAATCGACTGATTTCCGGTGTCTTGTCCGGTCTGTCTGATAAATTTGATTTTGATCTGAGCCTGGTGCGCTTCCTCTTTATTATCTTTACTGTGGTCAATTTCGGCTTGGGAATTCTCATCTATATCCTGCTGGCCATGGTTATGCCTTATAAAGAAGACTTAGAAGAAGAAATGTACGGAACTGGTCCACGCAAACGAAAAGAAGCGGAAGCTATCGAAGACGATAAAGACGGTTGGTTTTGGTAATTCTTAATAAAATAGAAAATTTCGGGATGCACTCCCGATTTTTTACTAGATGAAGAGGAGAGAATGATTTTATGAAAAAATTTTCAATCATATGGTATGCACTCAAGTTCTTGCTTTATATTATTCTGTCATTTATTGTTAGTTTTGGAGGGTTTGGTCTTCTGGCTTTTCTCCTTAAGTTTAATTACGGCACTAGTCTGACAATGTCTTTTCTAGGGATGATGATTTTTGGCTATGGCTTTTTGAATTTTTTCTTCTTTCTGTTTACACCGCCAACTAATCAATCTCTGAAAAAAAGTGTTTTGCTACTATCTATTTTTATGCATCCGCTTTTTATTGCAGTTTCTGTTTTCTTTTTGAATAGTTCTCATGCAGATGGTCTAAGTAATTGGTTCAATAGCCTTAAGAGCATGATTCCAATATTCTTCATTATTATTCTGGTTAATACGTTTCTTTATTTCTTAGCCTATTCTATCAAAAAGGCACGTGAGCAGCTACATATGGCTAAACAAATGGAAAAGAGTGAGTCACTTGATTTATCAGATCATTTTGAAGATTAGAAAGGCAGCATTATGAAACAATTTTCTTTACCGGTGTATTTGTGGAAATTTTTCCTCTATTTGATTATTAGTTTAATTCTACATCTAGTTCTTATTTTTGTAGCGGGCATGGTGGCAGGGGGATATGCTCTCTTTTTTGTTTTCTTTATAGGTATTCTAGCTTTTCCATTTGGTCTATGGAATTTCTTCTTTTTCTGGAAAGTATTATCTCCGGAGCAAAGCTCAAAGCGTTTAGTAGGACTTGTATCTATCTTATTTCTGCCAGTTCTAACTCTCATAATTTATGGTTTTGTTGGAGGTTTCCAAATAATTATAAACTCCCTTCCTAGCAGCCTATTTTATATTTTTGGTATGCTAGTTTCAAATACAATCGTATTCTCTATAGCTCATTCAATCAATCTTTCTAACTATAAAAAGCGAGATATGTCTCAAACTGAAAATGATCAGAGTGAAATAGACTGAACCTTACAAATTCAACGAAAACCTAAGCACTTATCCAAGGAGGAAATATGACAGAAGTTTGGAATGCTTATGACTTAAATCGAAATCAACTCCCTCATCTCCTGGTTCGAGGAGAAAAAATTCCTGAAGGACAGTTTCATCTCTGTGTCAATGTCTTGGTTCGCCATCAGGATGGCGATATTCTCTTTATGCGACGGTCAGCAAATAAAAGTCTCTATCCTGGCTACTATGAGTTCGGAGCGGGAGGCAGTGTGCTGGCAGGAGAGGATAGTCAGACAGCCGCCCTGCGTGAGTTAAAAGAGGAAACGGGCCTGGTTCCTGACAGCATCAGGCTTTTGGAGCAGGTGTGCTCTATCAAAGACCAGTGCCATTTCGACTACTATGAGGTGGTTGTGTCTGGCGATAAGAGTCAAGTCCGCTATCAGGAAGGCGAAACAGATGCTCATGTCTGGTTACCCCTGAAAGAGGTCCCTGCCTTTGTAGAAAACCATCCCTGTTTTAATAACCAAAAGAAGATTCTTAACAGCCTGATTGACTAAGACTATGGCTGTTTTTCTATTTTTACTAAAAAGTTGATTTAAATCAAAATATTTTTTCGACCTAAAATCAATCTTAAAGATTCTTTTGAGGTAAAAATTTGCTATAATAGAAGCAGACAAATTTGAAGGGAGAAGACAATGTCAGTAAAGGTCAAAGACCTCTTAAAAATGTCTCGTCTGTCTCAGGAGTACGGAGATAAAGTTTTACTGGAGAAAGAAATTAAAACTTCAGATATTTCTCGGCCTGGACTTGAAATGACTGGATATTTTGATTTTTATACACCCGAGCGGATACAACTGATTGGGATGAAAGAGTGGTCTTATCTGATGAAGATGAGCTCTCATAATCGCCATCAAGTACTGCTGAAAATGTTCCAGCCTGAGACGCCGGTGGTTATCATTGCTCGAAATTTAGAGATTCCTAAAGAAATGATTGAGGCGGCTGATGAGAAGCAGGTTGCTATTCTTAGAAGCAAAACCTCCACCAGTCGCTTGTCTGGAGAAATTTCCAGTTATCTTGATTCCCGGCTAGCTGAGAGAACCAGTGTCCATGGGGTCCTGATGGATATCTATGGAATGGGAGTTCTCATCCAAGGAGACAGTGGAATTGGTAAAAGTGAAACAGGGCTTGAGTTGGTTAAGCGTGGCCATCGTTTGGTTGCGGACGATCGAGTGGATATCTATGCCAAGGATGAAGTGACTCTTTGGGGAGAACCGGCTGAAATCCTGCGCCACCTATTGGAAATTCGTGGTGTTGGTATCATCGATGTCATGAGCTTATACGGAGCCAGTGCAGTAAAAGATTCTTCTCAAGTTCAGATAGCTGTCTATTTGGAGAATTACGATACTCAAAAAACTTTTGACCGTCTAGGTAATGATACAGAGGAGCTGGAGGTTGCCGGTGTCAGAATTCCACGTATTCGGATTCCTGTAAAGACTGGCCGCAATATCTCAGTCGTGATTGAAGCTGCAGCGATGAACTATCGAGCTAAGCAAATGGGCTATGATGCTACCAAGATCTTTGAAGAACGCCTCACTGATTTAATTAGCCGAAATGAGGTGAAACATGATTGATCCAGTAGCTATCCAACTTGGGCCTATCAGTATTCGCTGGTATGCCATCTGTATTGTCACAGGCTTAGTTTTAGCCGTTTATCTTGCCATGAAGGAGGCTCCACGTCGGAAGATTATTCCTGATGATATTTTGGATTTTATCCTAGTGGCTTTTCCCGTAGCCATCGTGGGTGCCCGGCTTTATTACGTGGCCTTTGAATGGGATTATTACGGTAAGAATCTGATAAAAATCATTGATTTTTGGAATGGCGGAATAGCAGGTATTGCCATTTATGGTGGGCTGATAGCTGGTGCCATTGTTCTCTATTTCTTCTGTCGGAGAAGGCTGATTCACCCAGTTGATTTTCTGGATATTGCAGCACCAAGTGTGATGATTGCCCAGAGTATTGGTCGCTGGGGAAATTTTGCCAACCATGAAGCCTATGGTGCAGCAGTCAAGAGTTTGGACTATCTGCCTAGCTTTATTCGTGAGAATATGTATATCGAGGGCAGCTACAGACAGCCAACTTTCCTCTATGAATCTGTATGGAACCTAATTGGCTTTATCTTGATTATTGTTCTCCGCCGTCGGCCTAAGTTGCTGAGGCAGGGAGAAATCGCCGCCTTCTATCTAATTTGGTATGGATTTGGTCGGATGATTATTGAGGGTATGCGGACGGACAGTCTTATGTTTGCTGGTCTGCGCGTTTCCCAATGGCTGTCGCTGATTCTTATTTTTGTCGGAATCGGCATCATCATTTACCAAAGAAAAAAGAAAGCCCCTTATTATCAAGAATAAGAAATGCTTAGAGCCGCTGACTCTTGTAAGAGATGTCTGCAATGAAAGGAGAGAAATATGATAATTGAAATTGCTTATGCATTACTAGCGGTAGCGCTCATTATCTTCGTGATTTACTTGACGATTACTGTCAAAAATCTGGGCGAGAAAGCTGGTAAAATGCTAGATGAAACAGAAAATACCATCAAGGTCTTGACTTCTGATGTCAACGTGACCCTTCACCAAACCAATGATTTACTGGCCAAGGTCAATGTCTTAACTGACGACATCAATCAAAAAGTCGCAACCATTGATCCTTTGTTTACAGCTGTGGCGGACCTGTCTGAGTCCGTTTCAGATTTGAACGTTCAGGCGCGTACGCTGAGTAAAAAAGCGGTGTCTGCTGGTAAAGGAACCGTCAAAACTACAGCTGGTTTATCTGCTTTGCGTTTTGCTTCAAAATTGTTTAAAAAATAAGAAAGAAGGTCTATTATGGGAAAATTTTCATCACTGTTATTGGGCGCTGTTACTGGTGCAGCTGCTGCCTATTTTCTGACCAGTAAGAAAGGAAAGGAAACGACAGATAAGGTTCGGGACTTTGTTAAGGAATACCAAGAAAATCCTGATGATATCCATGAAGCTGTCGTTCAGTCTGCTAAAGACTTTTCAAATCAAGCTGTTAGCGCAATTCAACAAACCAAAGAAAAGGTTGAGAAAGGCGAGATTACAACTGAAACAGTCATCGAATCTGTCAAAGAAACGACAAAATCTGTCGTTGACTACTCACAAGATAAGTTTAACGAAATCAAAGAAAAATTTGATAAAGAAGAAAGCAGCTTAGCTGAGGAAGAACCTGTGATCTTCGAAGAGGGAGAAGAACCTTCAGAAGAAATCATCATTGACTTCGGAGCAGAAGCGACAGAAGGACAAGAAGAAAAGGCTGTTGAAATAGACAGTCAAGAAGAAAAATAAAACAAAGAAGACTAGCAAAATTGCTAGTCTTCTTTGTTTACAAGAACGAAAAAAAGAACCGAGGACTTAAAGCGTCGTCGGTTTTTCTTATATTTTAAAATCGTAGAATCACAAGGTTGGTTTATTTGTTAGTTTGGCGTTTCTTTGCGAACAGGCGATAAGATTGAATGCTAATCAGGCTGGAAGCAATGGCCAAAGTGAAGGACATAAATGTATTCATTTTTAAACTCAAAAATACAAAGCTAAACAAAACTGTCAAGACACAGAAAACAGCAATATTTAAGAAGAAAAAGAGTTCACTTAATCTTGGTGATGTTTCTGCTTCAGGTAAGTACTCTTGATAGAGTGGTGTTTGTTCAGATTCAATTTCTTGGTAGTAGTAGTCAGTTGGGTCATCATATTGTTGGTATTTTCTTACGTGCATAATTCTCTCTCCTTACAGTACCCTCTAATTCTACCATTTTTTTGCAGTTTTAAATATTACAAAAGAGTTACAAAACGAATAAATTCGAATGAAAAACCACTCCTTTATATTTTTTTGCTATAATGGTTGTATGAAAAAGATAATTATTACAGCAACAGCTGAAAGTATAGAACAAGTTGAGGAACTTTTGAAGGCGAATGTCGATCGAATTTATGTCGGAGAGAAAAATTATGGCCTTCGTTTGCCTCATAATTTTAGTTTAGACGAATTAACTCGAATTTCTGACTTGGTTCACCAAGCAGGAAAAGAGTTGACCGTTGCGGTGAACGCGCTCATGCATCAAGAAATGATGGATAAGATCAAGCCCTATCTTGATTTTCTGCAGGAGATTGGGGCAGATTATATTACCGTTGGTGATGCTGGTGTTTTCTATGTGCTGCAGCGCGATGGTTATAAATTAAAGACCATTTACGATGCCTCGACCATGGTTACCAGCAGCCGTCAGGTTAACTTTTGGGCTAAGAACGCAGGAGTTTCAGAAGCTGTCCTAGCGCGTGAGATTCCTTCTGCTGAGCTTTTTAAGATGCCAGAAATTCTGGAAATTCCTGCTGAAGTCTTGGTTTACGGAGCTAGTGTCATCCATCACTCCAAGCGTCCTCTTTTGCAGAATTACTATAATTTTACTCATATCGATGATGAAAAGACACGGGAGCGAGACCTCTTTCTGGCGGAACCAAGCGATCCGCAGAGCCATTACTCGATTTTTGAGGACAATCATGGTACTCATATTTTTGCCAATAATGACTTGGATTTGATGACCAAGCTGATAGAGTTGGTTGACCATGGATTCTGCCACTGGAAGTTGGAAGGTCTCTACACACCTGGTCACAACTTTGTCAAGATTGCTAAGATTTTTGTAGAGGCAAGGGATTTGATTGAAGCAGGCAAGTTTAGCTCAGACCAAGCTTTTGTGCTGGATGAAGCGATTCACAAACTGCATCCGAAAAATCGTTTTCTCGATACCGGATTTTATGACTATGATCCTGATATGGTAAAATAAATATTTAAACTAGGACTCCTTTTAGGAGTTCTTTTTTGAGAACAAAAATAATATTTATAAAGCAGGGTTAAAAAATAGATGTTTCAAACTGTTTTTTGAATTAATTCGAATAATCTGAAAATTAGAATTGTGAAAATAATTCAAAGAACCTTGCTTTTAGGGGTAAATTACTATAAAATAATAAGGATTAGACATCAACACTTTTATATTGCAAATAGGAGAAAATGATGGCAAGAAAGTTTAAACGACCAGAGGTGTTATCACCTGCTGGTACTTTGGAAAAGCTAAAAGTAGCTGTTCGATATGGAGCAGATGCTGTTTTTATTGGCGGACAGGCCTATGGTTTGCGCAGTCGGGCTGGGAACTTTACCTTTGAACAGATGGAAGAAGGGGTTCAGTTTGCGGCTCGTTATGGTGCCAAGGTCTATGTCGCGGCCAATATGGTCATGCACGAGGGTAACGAAGAGGGAGCTGGTGAGTGGTTCCGACATTTGCGAGACATCGGGATTGCGGCTGTCATTGTTTCAGATCCGGCTTTGATTGCTATTGCAGCATCAGAAGCACCTGGTCTGGAAATCCACCTATCGACTCAGGCCAGTGCGACCAACTATGAAACGCTTGAGTTCTGGAAAAATCTAGGCTTGACTCGTGTTGTTCTAGCTCGCGAAGTTTCTATGGCTGAGCTAGCTGAAATTCGCCGACGGACTGACGTTGAAATAGAAGCCTTTGTTCATGGAGCGATGTGTATTTCCTACTCTGGACGCTGTACATTATCCAACCATATGAGTATGCGCGATGCCAATCGTGGAGGCTGCTCGCAATCCTGCCGTTGGAAATACGACCTCTACGATATGCCTTTCGGACAAGAACGTAAGAGCTTGAAGGGGGAAGTTCCGGAAGAATTTTCCATGTCCGCAGTTGATATGTCCATGATTGACCGCATACCAGACATGATTGAAAATGGAGTAGATAGCTTGAAGATTGAGGGACGGATGAAGTCTATTCATTATGTTTCTACGGTGACTAACTGCTATAAAGCAGCTGTAAATGCTTATCTAGAAAGTCCTGAAAAGTTTGAAGCTATCAAGCAAGACTTGGTCGATGAGATGTGGAAGGTTGCTCAACGTGAATTGGCCACAGGATTCTACTATCATACTCCAACAGAGAATGAGCAGCTTTTCGGAGCGCGACGCAAGATTCCAGAATACAAATTTGTAGCAGAAGTAGTAGCCTATGACGCAGACAGTCAGACAGCGACTATTCGTCAGCGAAATGTTATTCACGAAGGGGATCAGGTTGAATTTTACGGACCGGGCTTCCGTCATTTTGAAACCTTTATCACAGACCTTCGAGATGCTGATGGTAACAAAATTGATCGGGCTCCTAATCCGATGGAGCTTCTGACCATTCACTTGGAGCAGCCCGTAGAAGCTGGCGATATGGTGCGGGCTCGAAAGGAAGGCTTGATTAATCTATACAAGGAAGATGGCACTAGCGTGACCGTCCGAGCTTAATCTTATATTCATAGGTGGTTTTTTAATCTAAAAGCCATCTTTATGAATAGAGGTTATCAGAGAGGATGTAGCATGATGCAGGTTTACGGAGATATTCTTGATGAGGAGACTCGCTGCCAGCATTATCATAGTGAGAAAGATATCGTAGCTCTTAAATGCTTTAATTGTCAGAAATACTATCCTTGCTTTCTCTGTCATGACCGCTACGAAGATCATGTTTTTCTGGCCTATCCTGTGAGTCGGTCAGAAGATCGAGTAGTTCTTTGTGGTCATTGCAGGACTGAGCTGACTATTTCCCAGTATCTTGACTGTAAGGATACTTGTCCTATCTGTACTCATCCTTTTAATCCAGGCTGCAAGAAGCATCGATCAATTTATTTTCAGACAAACAAATAACTCTTCCATCCAGCTGGATAGAAGAGTTATCTTTTGAAACGACGGTTGGTGATGCGAATGTCCTTCTTTTGGGCTTCACGGATATTATTGGGTACGAGACTGATTCGCTTGATGTCTTGCACGCGGATAATAGTGGTCATACTTTTCTTGAAATTTTTAATAATCAGCTGCTGGCGCTCGCGATCGTATTTGACAATGTCACCAGTGAAGCTTTTATCCAGAAAGATAACGTGGACACCAGATTGTTTTCGCAGAGCTAGCTCGATGGTACGCAGGATGCGGCCACTGTCCTCTGGTCCTTGTTCATTCTTTTTGCCACTGATAAATTCGTTGGCTCTTTGTAAAATCATTTCGAGATATTTTTTCATAGCTAAAATCTCCATAACTTGTTACAATATATTATATAACAAAATTCCCTAAATTGTAAATTCTTTTACGAATTATTAGTTGGAAAATAAAACAAGAGGTGAAATATGGCAGAATTTACATTCGAAATCGAAGAAAAACTTCTGGTCCTATCTGAAAATGACAAGGGCTGGACTAAGGAGCTTAATCGCGTTAGCTTTAATGGAGCACCAGCTAAGTATGATATTCGGACTTGGAGTCCAGACCACAGCAAAATGGGCAAGGGAATTACACTTTCTAATGAAGAATTCCAAGTTCTCGTGGATGCATTTAAAAACTGATAGAGAAAGCTCTATCAGTTTTTTCTATTTCTCTGAAAAGTAGGGATGAAATTTCAGACTCTTAAAAATAGGAATGCTGATGATGGTGATGACAACCATTTTTAGCAAATCAGGCAGGATAAAAGGAGTTAGTCCAACCGCGACCGACTTAGAGAAATCAAATCCTCCCAAGAAATGCAGTCCTAAGATACCACCGACAAAGACGAGAGCATCACCCAATACATTGGCTATAAAAACCATATAGAAAGGACTGTCCTTATGGGTCAGACTGGATGTCACAAAGGCAAAGAGTAAGTAGAACCAGAGATAGCCGGCGCTAGGGCCAAAGAGAGCCTGGAAACCACCACTTCCTCCAGCAAAGACCGGTAGGCCGATAGCTCCCAGCAGCAGATAAATAAAGACTGACAAAACTGCTTCGCGAGGTTTGAAAATCGTTGCAATCAAACCGATAACAAAAGTCTGCAGCGTGATGGGAACGGGGCCAATGGAAATAGTTAATTGGGATAGGACAGCTAGGAAGGCAGCTCCGATAGCTGGGAGGGCAAGAAGAAATGCTTTGTTCTTGTTCATAAATAGTAAACCTCTTTTTAATTTTATGGTAACTATTTTAAAAGCTAAATAAAAAAAAGTCAAGTCCTTCTTAATCGGACGAGACAATTATACAGACAGATTCTTATTTCTCTGAAAAGTAGGGATGAAATTTCAGACTCTTAAAAATAGGGATGCTGATAATGGTGATGGCAATAATTTTTATCAATCCAGGCAGGATAAAAGGAGTTAGGCCAACGTCTACTGACTTAGAGAAATCAAGTCCTCCAAAAAACTGCAGCCCTAAGATACCACCGACAAAGACGAGAGCGGCACCCAATACATTGGCTATAAAAATCATATAGAAAGGACTGTCCTTATGAGTCAGACTGGATGTCACAAACGAAAAGGGTAAGAAGAACCAGAGATAGCCGGCGCTAGGGCCAAAGAGAGCCTGAAAACCACCGCTTCCTCCAGCAAAGACCGGCAGACCAATAGCTCCCAGCAATAGATAAATAATGACTGACAAAACCGCTTCGCGAGGTTTGAAAATCGTCGCAATCAGACCGATAACAAAAGTCTGCAGCGTGATGGGAATGGGGCCGATGGAAATAGTAAATTGGGACAGGACAGCTAGAAAAGCTGCTCCGATAGCTGGGAGGGCAAGAAGAAAAGCTTTGTTCTTGTTCATAAATAGTAAACCTCTTTTTAATTTTATGGTAACTATTTTAAAAGCTAAATAAAAAAAGTCAAGTCCTTCTTAATCGGACGAGACAATTATACAGACAGATTCTTATTTTCGTTTCTTGCTTCTGACGAGCAAGACGAAGAAGGCGATAAGACCAAAAATATTAAAGAAAAGGATGCCCAAGGCTGCAAGAAGCTTTTTCGTTTTACTCATCTGTTTCCCTCGTTTCTGGATTGCTTTGTTCTATCATATCAAAATTTTCAATGCTTGAATAGGTTTCATTAGAAAAAATAGCTATAGCTTTAAACTATATTATTTTCAATAAAAAAGGATTATCTAAAAGTGCTATAAAGAATTGCAGCAGCACACTTTGATTGATATAATAATGCAAAAGTAAATAAGAGTTTTTGCTAGAGGTGTGGGTGCGTAATCAACATCTTCCTAAAGCAAGACTGACTAGATTAGAGAAGGCTATGACAGATTTATTAAAAATTTATCAGGAACTACAGGAGAAAAAATGGGTTAACTTGTCCCATCAGATTAGGGAAGACAGTCCGCATTTTCCAGCTCTACCTGCCTTGGAGAAGAAGGACATTTTCACTTTGAAAGACGGTTTTCATGTTCAGCAGTTTTCTGTAGTTGGCCAGTACGGGACTCATATTGATGCTCCGATTCACTTTGTGGAGGGTGGTCGCTGGTTGGAAGAGATTGAACTAAAAGATCTTTTCCTGCCTTTGGTGGTTATTGATAAGTCTAAGGAAGTAGCAGAGAATCCAGACTTTATACTGGGCAAGCAGGATATTTTAGATTTTGAAGCGGAGCACGGGCAGATTGAGCCAGGAACGTTTGTTGCTTTTCGTTCAGACTGGTCCAAGCGTTGGCCAAGTCAATCAGCTATGCGCAATCTGGATGATCAGGAGATTCAGCATACTCCTGGGTGGGGACAGGATGCTCTAGAGTTCCTTATCCATGAGCGTGGTGTCAAGGCGGTAGGTCACGAAACTTTTGATACAGATGCGGGTATTCCTACAGCGGAGCATGGGCTGCTCAATGAATATTATCTTTTGGAGCAGGACATTTATCAGCTAGAAGTTATGACTAATCTGGATCAGCTGCCGGCTAAGGGTGCTCTCATCTCAATTAGCTTCCCCAACTGGCATCAAGCCAGCGGTTCACCAGTTAGGGCTGTAGCTATTTTACCATAAAGAAAAAGGAGTCTGAGATTTCATTTCAGGCTCCTTGTCTCATATAATAACTAATAAAAAAATTGCTTTTTATAATCTTTGGAATTTCTTGATGGATATTTGTTAATTACCTTTTTAAATAGTGATGTAGTAGTCTATGGTCTGAAAAAAATCTGAATTTCTTCCATTAGACTGATATTTGAAAGGAATGTCAAATGAAGTTGAAATAGTTTTGATTACAATCTTACAAAAATGTAAGATTCGTCTGTAAAATGAAAGATTAGGTTATGGAACGATCAACATCTTTATTATAAAATGGTAGCAGAAGTCAAAAAGAGGCTGGAATACCAAACCTCTTCTGATTTTGAATTTTTTATCGCATGGTCACGAATTCTTCGGAACCTGTCGGGTGAATAGCAACCGTAGCATCAAAGTCAGCTTTGGTAGCGCCCATTTTGATAGCAACTGCGAAACCTTGAATCATCTCGTCTACCCCGTAGCCGATACCGTGCAGACCGACGACCTTTTCATCCTCACCGACAGTGATGAGCTTGAACTTGGCCTGTTGGCGGTGTTGGGTGACAGCTGAATACATGGATGTGAAGCTAGATGTGTAAACGTGGATATTTTCAGCTCCGTAAGTCTTGATAGCCTCCACCTCAGTCAGGCCGACTGTTCCAATAGCGGGATGGGAGAAGACGACGGTTGGAATAGTTGAGTAGTCCATCTTAGCATCTATTTTGCCATTGAAAAGACGCTCAGACAGGGTCCGTCCAGCCTTGATAGCAACAGGAGTTAATTCTTTTTCACCTGTTACATCGCCAAGAGCATAGATACCTGGAACCACAGTGTTTTGGTACTCATCTACAGCGATGAAGCCACGTTCATTGAGAGTGACGCCAGCTGCTTCCAGATTGAGGTCTTGAACATTTGGCTTACGTCCGATTGCCCAGATGACATGCTGTGCTGTGTGACTGCTGCCATCTTCAAAGTAGAGTTTGAGCTGACCATCAGGAAGTTTTTCCAGCTTTTGTGGAATCTTATGGGTATGAAGCTGGAGTCCAGACTTTTCCATTTCTTGGAGTAAACCGTCAATTAGATAGCTGTCAAAGTTGCGCAGTGGTCGATCCTTACGAACAAAAAGGTCTGTTTTAACTCTCAGAGCATGGAGCACGCCGGCTAGCTCAACTGCTATATAGCCTGCTCCGACAATGGCAACAGATTCAGGTAATTCTTCCCAAGCAAAGACATCGTCGGAATTCTCGCCGTAGCCTGCGCCAGGGATATTTGGAATAGCAGCATGAGCACCCGTCGCGATAACGATATGCTTGGCGCGAATAAGCTCACCGTTGACTTGGACAGTGTTTGCATCCACAAAACGGGCACGTCCTTCGATCAGCTCAACACCATTCCGCTTGAAGCTACCATCATAGGACGAACGTGCTCGGTCAATATAAGCTTCGCGATTTTTCCGAAGGGTAGCAAAATCAAAAGCTTGATTATCAGAGGTAAATCCGTAGTCTGGTCCATAATGATGGATAGCTTCAGCGATTTGAGCTCCGTACCACATAATCTTCTTTGGGACACAGCCAACATTGACACAGGTGCCACCCAGTTTCTTTTCTTCAATAACGGCAACCTTGGCACCGTATTCGCCGGCCCGATTCATGGTAGCAATTCCCCCGCTGCCACCGCCAATAGCAATCATATCAAATTCTTTCATTTTGTTAGAATCTCCTTCTATTATATGAGGTAATTGTACCTTTTTTAGCAGGTGAATGCAAAAATCTGCTACGGATTTGAGTGGAGTGACTATCTGAGATAAAATAGCAACCATTTGTGAAAAACTGTAAATTTTTTTAGAAGAATTATGATAGCCTTGTGATATAATATAACAAAAGAAAATCGTTTTCATCAAGAGGAGGAAAAGAGATGAAAAAGTTAAAGAAATGGCAATTATTTAGCATTATTGGAGCTACGATTGCAGTTGTTGCAGGAGCAATTCTCTTCATGTTTTTAAATGGAGGGAATCCTGCTGAGATGCCGGTCGATACGACTCCATTAGTCCAGAAAGCCAAGGAAGGCTCAGTGGCTTCTTCTGTCTTGTTGACAGGCAATGTTACAGCCAGCAACGAGCAGTACATCTACTATGACAGCACCAAGGGTGACTTGGAAAATGTACTGGTCAATGTAGGCGATCAAGTGACTGCCGGTCAAGCTTTGGTTACTTATAAAAGTGCAGAGGCTCAGGCTGCCTATGATGCGGCTGCTCGGGCGGTTAGCAAAGCCGATCGTCAATTGCATGACTTGCAAACCAATGGTGTGACTGTAAATACAACTGGTGACGAAGAAGCAGATGGTGCGTCTGAAGCTCAGGCTCAGCGTTCTGTGGAGTCACAGGCAGCTGACCTGCGCGATGCTCGAGCTGATGCAGTGGATAATATGAATAAAGCGCAAGCTACTCTCAATGCCCTAACAGTGACCAGCACTGCAGATGGTACGGTCGTAGAAGTCAACCGTGATGTTTCAAAATCAACAACAGGTGCCACTCAAACCTTGGTTCACATCGTCAGCAATGGAAATCTGCAGATAAAGGGTGAATTATCCGAATACAATCTGGCTAACTTGTCTGTCGGTCAAGAAGTGACCATTACATCAAAGGTTTACCCAGATAAGAAATGGACTGGTAAAATCAGCTACATTTCCAACTATCCAAAAGACGGCCAGCAGGCAGCAGCTCAGCCATCTGGAACTGGTGGTAGCGGAACAGCTTCAGGTTCTAAATATCCATTTACAATTGACATTACCAGCGAGATTGGTGAGCTCAAACAAGGTTTCTCTGTCAATATTGAAGTTAAAAACAATACTCAGGGACTCATTGTGCCAGTTAGCAGTGTGGTAATGGACGGAGACAAAAACTATGTTTGGGTTCTGGAAAAAGGAGTTGCCAAGAAGACAGAAGTGACGCTCGGAAATGCTGATGCTGAAAATCAAGAAATCTCATCTGGTTTGACAAAGGATAGTAAAGTTATCATCAATCCGACAGATAGCTTGAAAGACGGTCAAGAGGTGAAATCTTATGAAGAAGCTAATTGAGTTAAAAAATATTAATAAGAGCTATCGCAATGGAGACCAGGAACTGCAGGTATTAAAAGACATCAGTCTGGAGGTTGAGGAGGGTGAGTTTGTTGCCATCATGGGACCGTCTGGATCTGGTAAGTCTACTCTGATGAATATCATTGGGATGCTGGATCGTCCGACCACTGGTGAATATCATCTGGGAAGCGAAGAAGTAGCTAAGCTAGGTGATAAGAAGCTGGCCAAGGTTCGAAATAAGCAAATCGGCTTTGTCTTTCAGCAGTTCTTTCTCTTGTCTAAGCTCAATGCCTTGCAAAATGTGGAACTGCCCTTGATCTATGCAGGTGTCGGTCTATCTAAACGTAAGTCCTTGGCTGAGCAGTTTCTGACCAAGGTGGAGCTGGACACGCGGATGCATCACCTGCCTTCAGAGCTTTCCGGAGGACAGAAGCAGCGGGTAGCCATTGCGCGTGCTTTGGTCAATAATCCCTCTTTGATTCTGGCTGACGAACCAACAGGAGCCTTGGATACTAAGACTGGTGAGCAGATTATGGAGCTCTTAACTGAGCTCAATCGAGAAGGGAAAACCATTATCATGGTGACCCACGAGCCTGAGATTGCTGCCTATGCCAAACGGCAGATTGTCATTCGTGACGGAATCATCTCGTCTGATAGCGCTAAGGAAGGAGGACTAGCCTAATGCAAAACTGGAAATTTGCCATTAGCTCCATTCTTGGACACAAGATGCGGTCTTTTCTGACCATGATTGGGATTATTATCGGAGTGGCTTCGGTTGTGGTTATCATGGCCTTAGGAGATTCCATTACCCGGCGGGTCAATGAGAGTTTTACCAAAAGTCAGAAAAACATGCGCCTCGTCTTTTCTCCTAAAAAGAGCAAGGACGGCTCCTACACACAAACGGCTGATCTCTATTCAGTAAATGTAGAAGATGAAAGCGAAGAAGTGGTGGAGCCACCCAAGGCCCAGGAAGCCTGGGTTAAGGAATTGACCCATATCAAGGGAGTGGACGGCTACTATGTGACCAACTCAGCTATGGAAACCTTTAGCTACGAAAATAAGCAGGCTGAGCGCGTCAACTTTGTCGGTGCAAACATGACTTATATTCAGGTGAAAAAATACAAAATCATTGCTGGTCGCGCTTTAAGACAGCAAGACTATCAAGGTTTTGCCAGTGTTGTGTTGCTGGACGAAGATCTGGCTGCGACTCTCTTTTCTTCCGCTGAAGAAGCAATCAATAAAATTGTGACAGTGGGTGCAAGTAACTATCGGGTGATTGGGGTTTATAGAGATCCTGAAACTGCTGCTGCATCTGGCTCCATGCAGGTCTATGGTGGTAATGCCATTACGACCAATACTCTCATAGCTGCTAACTTTGGAGTTGATGAAATTTCAGAGATTGTTCTTCGAGTGAATGATACTAGCTTGGTTCCAGAACTTGGTCCTAAGGTTGCCAAGAAATTAACAGAAATTGCTGGTCTCCAACAGGGCGAATATCAAGTGACAGATGATAGTGCCCTCTATCAGGAAGTGCAAAAAATTTATGGTGCCATGACAGGCGTTATCGGTGCTATTGCCGGAATCTCCCTCTTTGTCGGAGGTATCGGTGTCATGAATATCATGTTGGTATCGGTCACTGAGCGGACTCGTGAAATAGGTCTACGGAAGGCTCTGGGAGCAACGCGTGGCAACATACTGATGCAATTTTTGATTGAGTCTATGATTTTGACACTGATTGGTGGTTTGATTGGACTGGTTCTAGCTGCAGGACTTGCGTCTGTGCTAGGCTCAGCCATGAGTCAAATGCTGGAAGGAACTCCAGTGACGGTATCACTCACGGTCAGCATCGTCAGCCTTCTCTTCTCAGCAACTATCGGTGTTCTCTTCGGAATCCTGCCGGCCAACAAGGCCTCCAAACTGGATCCAATTGAAGCACTAAGATATGAATAATATAATTAAAAGTCTGGGGAACCAGACTTTTTTGTGATGAAAAAATCCTGCTGGAATTCCAGCAGGATTTGCATTCTTAATATCGTATAAAATACAGATTATTTCATCGTTGGGAAGAGCAGGACATCGCGAATGGTAGTCACGTCTGTTAGCAACATAACCAGACGGTCGATACCGATTCCTAGGCCTCCAGTTGGAGGCATACCGTATTCCAGTGCTTCAACAAAGTCATAATCAATGCCAGTTGCTTCGTCATCACCCAGTTCTTTGGCTTTTGCCTGTGCTTCAAAACGAGATAGTTGATCAATTGGATCGTTCAACTCGGTGAAGGCATTGGCATATTCTTTGGTCATGATGAAGAGCTCGAAACGGTCCGTGAAGCGTGGGTCTTCTGGATTTTTCTTAGCCAGAGGTGACACTGCTACTGGGTGACCGTAGACAAAGGTTGGCTGAATCAAGGTTTCTTCCACAAATTCTTCAAAGAAAGCATTGATAACATGGCCAACTTCGGTGAAGTGCTTTTCAAGCGGAACTTTCTTTTCCTGAGCCAAGGCAGCAGCTTCTTCAAAACTCATATCTTGCCAGAAATCAACACCAGTAATTTCCTTGATGGCGTCAACCATGTGAACGCGTTTAAATGGTTCATTAATCTTGATTTCAGTTCCTTGGTAGTTGACCGGTCCATCTCCATTAACAGAGACGGCTGCATGTTGGATAATGCCTTCAGTCAAGTCCATGATATCTTGGAAGTCCGCATAGGCTTGGTAAACCTCGATGGAAGTGAACTCTGGATTGTGAGTAGCATCCATTCCTTCGTTACGGAAGATACGGCCAATCTCATAAACTCGCTCCATACCACCGACGATGAGACGTTTAAGGTGAAGCTCGGTTGCAATCCGCAGTACCATGTCAATGTTTTGGGCATTGTGGTGGGTGATAAATGGACGGGCAGCAGCACCGCCAGCCTCATTGTGGAGAACAGGAGTTTCAACTTCAAGGAAGCCTTGGCCATCCAAGTAACGGCGGATTTCTGAGATGATTTTTGAGCGAGTGACAAAGCGTTCAAAGCTTTCGCGGTTGGAAATCAAATCCAAATAACGTTTACGGTAGATGGTTTCAACATCTGACAAGCCGTGGAATTTTTCAGGCAGGGGACGCAGAGCCTTAGACAGATGAGTAAGGTGTGTCGCCTTGATAGAAAGCTCCCCCATATCCGTCCGCATAATCTCACCTTCAATACCGAGGAAATCTCCTAAGTCAGCCTTTTTGAAGATTTCATAGTTTTCTTCACCAACCGCATCTTTACGAACATAAATCTGGATTTGGCCTTCACGATCTTGAATATGGGCAAAGCCAACTTTTCCTTTGCCGCGCTTGGTCATGAGACGGCCAGCGATAATAGCTGTTTCATTGAGTTCGTTTAATTCTTCTTTATCTTTATCGTTGTATTTTTCTTTCAGTTGATCAGAGTTAGCAGTCCGTTCAAAGCGTTTGCCAAAAGGGTCAATTCCCTGCTCAGCCAGCGCAGCCATTTTTTCACGGCGTATAATCTGCTGGTCGTTTAATTCCTCGATATGTTCAGTAGTCATGTTTTTCCTCCAAAAGTTTTCCTACCTATTTTATCACAAAAGGTAGGGAAATTCATCTATATTTGGCTATAAAGTAAGAAAAAAAGCTAGAAATCCAGCTTTACTTTTCTGCCTTTTCAAGTAGGTAATCCGTATTATTCCAAGTGATCAGTTCAAAATTCTCAAAGTCTTCTGTTTCAAGGATGGTGATACTGGCATTGGTCAGACCGCCATTCTTGCGTAAAAGAGGTGTATCATAGCCCAGCATAGTCCGAATGCTGGCGGTTAAGTTAGCACCGTGGCCGACAATGAGCACTTGTTCATAGTCCTTGTCCTTTAAGGTCTTGATAAAGGAAATGGTTCGGTGGGTAGTATGATAGACCGACTCAGCGTCAAAAAACGTATGATTAAATTGCGAAAGGTTGTGGCGGAAGGCAGTCATCTGATGCGGATAGATGGCTTCTATGGTAGAAATTTTTGCGCCTTCCAATTTTCCCAACTGCCATTCTCGCAGTTCAGGTACTGATGCGATTTCAGTCGGAAACTGGCTTTCTTCTTGGATAATCTCAGCAGAGCGAATGGCGCGAGGGAGGTCGCTGCTGTAAATCTTGCCAAATTGTGTCTGAGCCAGATGTTTTCCTAGGCTATGCAGTTCTTCAACGGCGGTTGGCAGCAGTGGCGAATCACCGCTGGCTCCCTGAAAGCGGCCTTCCTGATTCCATTCCGTTCTTCCGTGTCGGACAAAGTATAATTTCATAGTGGTTGATTGTTTCTTTCTTATTAGAGTTTATTGAGAATATTAGGTGCAGTATTGAAAAATTATGAACTAGGATTTTCCTTGAGGTCTGCAAAGTCAGCTTGAACAAAATCTGCTAAATCTTGAGCCTTGATTTCGATACTGCGGCCGACTTCGCCAGCTGACACGATGATGCTATCTCGCTCTAGAGCTGACTGGTCAATATAGATTGGAAAGTTGTGCTTTTGCCGGATACCGACAGGATTATTGGCTCCGTGGATATAGCCCGTTGTCTTTTCCAAGTCTTTCTGAGGAATCATACTGACCTTTTTATTACCAGAAATCTTGGCCATTTTCTTTTCGGACAGATGCTCTGTGATAGGTAAGATACCGATTAGTGTGTCAGTTTTGTCTCCTGTCAAGGCCAAGGTTTTATAAATCTGCGAACGGTCCAAGTCATCGGCTGGCTGTTCTGCTAAGGCATTTAGCTGCAGGCCTCGATGTTCAATCTTAGCCTTGCTTAAAATTTGCTCGACCAGTGTTTTTTTGATTTTTGTTTTTTTAGCCATTAGTGTATCTCTCTTCTAATTGTGACATCCAGAGTCCCAGCCAGGTTCCCAGACCGAAGAAAAAGGCTGCAAGGACAAGTGTCAATATAGAAACTCCATGATAGCTGATGCTTTCACTGTTTCCTGCTTGTGGCACTACAATGAGAAGTGTACTGGATAGGACGATGCCAATGATAAAGTGATAGACACGAGAGTAGTAGTTTTTCAAAATATGATCCATCAGCTTAGAGAAGAGAATCAGTGCCAAGGCTCCTCCAATTCCGATAGGAAGAAAAGTGCCCAAGAGATCCAGTTTGCGAAAGCCATTTAGCATAGGGGCATAGAGTCCTAAAATCAAGAGAAGGTTGGACGGACTGAGTCCGGGAATTAAAATGCCCAGTGCAATCAAGGCTCCTGCTAAGATGAAAGAGAGAAAGTTAGCTGGCAAGGTCCCTACCATGCCATTTAAGGAATAAAGAAAAATTCCTGAGACGATGAGGCTGACCCAGAAAACGAGAATATCAATCCGATCACGCTCACTTTTAGCAACAGACTCTTTAATGAGGCTAGGAACAGTCCCGATGATGGCTCCGGCAAATCCCCAGAGGACAATCACTTTGTAGTTGTCCAGCAGCAGATTGACAGGATGGGAGAAGGCAGCGATTCCTAAAACCATTCCGATTCCAACTGGTATGAAATAGAGAACATTTTCGACGAAGTTTTCCTTTAAGTGTGCTAAAAAATGAATCAAGCGTTCGTAAATACCTAAGATAGCTGCTAAAACACCGCCTGAAACTCCCGGCAAAATAAAGCCAAGTGCAATGACCATTCCTTTGAAAATTCTATTCAACCAAGAAATCATTGTATTTTCCTTTTCTAATTTCATTTATCAAATCATTATATCATAAAATATAGGCTTTATTAAGAGGAAACGACTGGAAATTTCCTATTTTATGACAATAAAAAACGACAGCAGTCTTTGAGACTTGAGCTGTCGTTCTGAGCTATTGACTTTCTTTAGGAACTGTAAATAGCTTTTGATAAGTAGCCGTCTGGTCTTTCAAGGTTGACAGCTGGTTCAAATCAAGATAATGGGAGAAGCCAGTCAGCTGACCTTGTGATGTGTACTGATGCAAGTCGTAATCTTGCTCTGTATTCGGTGCGGCATTGTAGTAGCCGTCGTCATTACCATAAGTCGGAATCCAAATAGCTGTGAACTTGTCAGTGGAGATACTGTGTTCCTCCATAAAATAGGTTCCAATATAGATCCCAATATTTTTAACACCAAGTGACTCTAGCTTGGCTCGGAAAGCCTCAACTCCCGCATTCATGTCAGACATGGTCTTTTCTTCGACATCTAGCCAATAATAGGTTGGATGGTACTTGGCAGAAGCCTTGTAGAAACTTTCAGCTTCTTTTTCCATTTCTTTTTTGCTATTGGCGGCTACATAGGCATAGACAGCAACAGGGATGTTGCGCTTTTGAAATTCTTTGATGTGTCTTTCATAAGACTTGTCCAGACCATTCAGATGGGTTGCTGCATTTTCTTTTTTGGCCTGCGCTCCACTATGAACACGGACAATTACTCCTGAAACATTCTGTGCGAGTAAGTCGTAATTAATCTCACTTGGCAGCTGCCAGCCAGAAATGTCAATGATTGGTCTGGAAATAAACTCTTCATCCAAGGACGAATCGTCAGATGTTTCCTCTTTTTTTGAGGAACTTGGAGTTTGTTTAGTTTGTGAAATTTTTGCCTGTGCTTGCTTTTCCTGAGAGTCAGTAATTTGCTTGCTTATCAAAATAAAAATAATAAAAGAAGCAAAGAAAATTAGGATTGCAAGCGGTTTAATCCTCTTCCTCATACTGGTTTATTTTAACTTAAAACAAATAAAAAAGCAAAAAATATCCCCAGAATTGCTAGAAAATGAATAAAATGTAATATAATTGAAATATTATAAAGCAAAAACAAGACATTTTGAAAGCTCAAAATGTCTTGTTTTTTTAAAAGAGCTTAGCTAAGCTGTGGAAGGTGAGTTTCCGTTGGCTAAATCGTTTTGCTTTTTCTTACCTTTTATAATAGCTTTTGAATGAGCTCTTCAATCTTTTTGGGAGAAGTTTGCGGAGAGAAACGTTTGATGACTGTTCCGTCTCGGCTAACCAGAAACTTTGTGAAATTCCATTTGATCTTTTCACCCAGAAGACCGCCCTTTTCTTTTTTGAGCCAGTCAAAGAGTGGAGCAGTATGAGGACCGTTGACATCAATCTTAGCAAATCGAGGAAAGGTCGTTCCATAGTTAAGGCTGCAAAAGTTGTTGATTTCTGCAGCGTCTCCAGGGGTCTGCTGGCCAAACTGATTGCAGGGGAAATCCAGAATATCAAATCCGTCTTTCTGATAGCGCTCATAGAGTTCCTGCAGTTCTTGATACTGAGGAGTGAAGCCGCAGCCGGTCGCTGTATTGACAATCAGCAGAATCTTTCCTTTATAATCACTCATTTTTTGCAGACTTCCGTCTTGTTTTTGGATTTCGATATCATAAATGTCTGTCATGTTCTCCTCCTATGTTTGCTTCCTATCTTATCACAGTTTTATGCAAAAAGGCGAAAGCAAGGCCATATTATTCCAGTCTCTGCACTAATGCTTTTTTTTCAATCCAAAAGGTGGTATAATGAGAATTGAATTTTTAGAAGTTTAATGGTGAAATATGAAAATTGACAAGAAGCACTTGTTGAATTATTCCATCTTGATTCCCTATTTGATTTTATCTGTTTTGGGATTGATTGTGGTCTATTCAACGACGAGTCCTACCTCGATTCAGGCCGGAGGAAATGGTTTTGGAATGGTCTTGAATCAGGGGATTTTTTGGATAATAAGTCTCTTTATAATTACGCTCCTATATAGAATCCGCTTGGGTTTCCTGAAAAAAGGAGGCATCCTGACTATAGTTATCTTTGCTGAGATTATCCTCTTACTCTTATCTCGTTTTATAACTGGTACTATTAACGGTGCCCATGGTTGGCTCAAGCTTGGAGCTTTCAGTATTCAGCCTGCGGAGTATTTGAAGATTATTCTGGTCTGGTATCTAGCTTTTCGCTTCACAAAGAGGCAGGAGGAGATAAAGGTCTATGACTACCAAGCCCTGACCCATAACCATTGGTTTCCTAAAGCCTTTAACGACTGGCGGACCATGGTGGCTATTCTGATTGGGATTGTAGCGATTATGCCAGACCTTGGAAATGCGACTATTCTATTTTTGACCGTCGTAATAATGATAGCTGTCAGCGGGATTGGCTATCGATGGTTTTCTACGATGCTGGGAGCCATTGTTAGTGTTTCGGGATTGGTTTTGACTAGCATATGGTTAATTGGAGTTGAGCGCGTGGCCAAGATTCCAGTCTTTGGGTATGTGGCCAAGCGTTTCAGCGCTTTCTTCAATCCTTTCAAAGACCTATCTGGCTCAGGCCACCAATTGGCTAATTCCTACTATGCTATGAGTAATGGCGGCTGGTTTGGTCTAGGCTTGGGGAACTCTATTGAGAAGCGCGGCTATTTGCCGGAAGCTCATACGGACTTTGTATTTTCTATCGTGATAGAGGAGTTTGGTTTCTTTGGTGCCAGTCTGATTCTGGCTTTACTCTTTTTCCTAATTTTGAGAATTATCTTGGTCGGGATTCGGGCTAAGAATCCATTTAACTCCATGATGGCTTTGGGAATCGGCGGTATGATACTCATGCAGACCTTTATCAATATCGGTGGAATCTCAGGTCTCATTCCGTCTACAGGAGTAACTTTCCCTTTCCTATCGCAAGGAGGGAACAGTCTTCTGGTCTTGTCAGTAGCCATCGCCTTGGTACTTAATATTGATGCCAACGAGCGTCGTGATGCCCTCTATGAGCAGATGGAAGCAGAGGCCCAAGACCAGTCTGAGGAAGCTTAATCGCAGTTCGTATGAACAGTTGTTGCAAAAATGAAAGGTGCAGATTATGTCATTTAACAAATTAGAAAGCTACAGCAATAAAGAAGTGATTCGAGAAGAAGTCGCTATTTTGACAGACTTGCTTGCCGATATTACTCGAAATCTTCTCAGCCCTGAGACTTTTGAAAAAATCTCCCTTATGGAGGAGTTGGCGGTTAACTCCAAATATCATGAGTTAAAAGCGATTGTAGAAGAACTAACGACAGATGAAATGGTTTATATTTCTCGTTATTTCTCTATTTTGCCGCTTTTGATTAATATCTCAGAAGACGTGGACTTGGCTTATGAAATCAACCATCAGAACAATATCAATCAAGATTATCTTGGGAAGCTGTCAACAACCATTGACCTGATTTCAACGCGGGAAAATGCTCAGGAAATCTTGGAAAATCTGAATGTTGTGCCAGTACTGACTGCTCACCCGACGCAAGTTCAGCGCAAGACTATTCTGGACTTAACCAATCATATCCATAGTTTGCTGCGCCAGCATCGTGATGTTAAAGCGGGTCTGGTCAATGAGAAGAAGTGGCTAGGAAATCTCCGTCGCTATATTGAGCTCATGATGCAGACGGATATGATCCGTGAGAAAAAGCTGAAAGTGACCAATGAGATTACCAATGTCATGGAGTACTACAACAGCTCTTTCCTACAAGCGATCACCAACTTTATGGTCGAATATAGACGCTTGGCAGAAGAGCGGGGCATCAAGCTGGATAATCCTAAGCCTATTACCATGGGAATGTGGATTGGCGGTGACCGAGATGGCAATCCTTTTGTAACAGCAGAAACCCTCAAACTATCTGCCACTCTCCAGAGTGAAGTCATCCTCAACTATTATATTGACAAGGTTTATACACTCTATCGCACCTTCTCGCTCTCGACCAATCTCTCAGAAACCAGTCAGGCAGTAGCAGAAATGGCAGCGCTGTCTACTGACAAGTCTGTTTATCGGGAAAATGAGCCTTACCGCCGTGCTTTTCACTATATCCAGTCCAAGCTGATTCAAACCTTGCTTTACCTAAAAGAAGGCAATTTTTCAAATGATGGTCAGCGATTGACTGACCGAGCTGAGGAAAAATTTTCTGCGAAGGCTAACCTTTCTGTCAGCAATAAAGGAAGAGAAATCATTCCTAACTATATCCAGTCTCGTATCAGCGAGACCCTGACCGAGCTGAAGAAAGAAGAGACACCTTCTTACAAAACCGCTCAGGAATTTAAAGAAGACTTGCAGGTCATTTATGATTCTCTTATCGAACATCATGGGGAAGCCTTGGTAAGTGGGGACTTGACTGAACTTCTCCAAGCGGTTGATGTTTTCGGCTTCTTCTTGGCCAGCATTGATATGCGTCAGGATTCCAGCGTTCATGAGGCTTGTGTGGCTGAGCTCTTGGCTTCGGCTAATATTGTTCAGGATTATAGCAATCTGTCAGAAGAAGAAAAATGCCAGGTTCTCCTCAAACAGCTGCTAGAAGATCCTCGTATCCTGTCAGCTACTCACGAGCCTAAGTCCGAACTTCTGCAAAAGGAACTGGAAATCTTCAAAACAGCTCGTCAGCTAAAAGATGCCATTGGTGAAGAAGTGATTAAGCAAAATATTATTTCTCACTCGACCAGTGTATCAGATCTACTTGAGTTGGCTATTATGCTCAAGGAAGTAGGGTTGATTGATGAAAATGGTGCTCGTGTCCAGATTGTTCCGCTCTTTGAGACTATTGAGGACTTGGACAATTCCTGCGATACCATGGAGAAATACCTGTCTCTGCCAATTGCTCAGAAGTGGATAGCCTCTAAGGATAATTATCAGGAAATCATGCTGGGCTATTCAGATAGTAATAAGGACGGTGGCTACCTGTCTTCTTGCTGGACTCTCTACAAGGCTCAACAGCAGCTGACAGCCATCGGTGATAAGTTTGGCGTAAAAATCACTTTCTTCCATGGTCGAGGTGGTACAGTGGGACGCGGTGGCGGCCCAACCTATGAAGCCATCACTTCCCAGCCATTGCGCAGTATCAATGACCGGATCCGTCTGACTGAGCAAGGGGAAGTCATTGGTAATAAATATGGAAATAAAGACGCAGCCTACTATAACTTGGAAATGCTGGTATCTGCTGCCATCAACCGCATGGTAACTCATAAGAAGAGCGATAGACATACGTCTGATAAATATGAGCGAATTATGGACCAAGTAGTTAATCGCAGTTATCAGATTTACCGTGATTTGGTCTTTGGCGACGAGCGTTTTTACGATTATTTCTTTGAATCCAGTCCGATCAAGGCTATCTCTAGCTTTAATATCGGTTCTCGTCCAGCTGCCCGTAAAACCATCACTGAAATCGGTGGTCTCCGGGCTATTCCATGGGTCTTCTCATGGTCTCAAAGTCGGGTTATGTTTCCGGGCTGGTATGGTGTTGGGTCAAGTTTCAAGGAATTCATTGATGAAGACCCAGAAAATAACTTAGCCTTTCTGCAATTTATGTATAAGAGATGGCCTTTCTTCAAGTCACTCTTATCAAATGTAGACATGGTTCTGTCTAAGTCAAATATGAATATCGCTTTTGAGTATGCGCAGCTTTGTGAAGAACAGAATGTGCGTGATATTTTCAATATTATCTTGGATGAGTGGCAGCTGACTAAGGATGTCATTCTAGAGATTGAAGGGCACGATGAGCTTCTGGCAGAAAACACCTATCTGAGAGATAGCTTGCACTATCGTATGCCTTACTTCAATGTTTTGAACTATATCCAGCTAGAGCTAATCAAGCGTCAGCGCAACGGTCAGCTTACACCAGATCAAGAAAAGCTGATTCACATCACCATCAACGGTATAGCGACTGGTCTGCGAAACTCTGGCTAATACAAAGAGAAAATCGGAATTGTTCCGGTTTTTTCTATTTTTGTAACCAAAGGGCTTTTTAATTCGTTATACTAGTGACAATTCAACCGCTTTTCTTGGTATAAACCTTACTACAAATTAGACAAGGAATAATTCACAAAAAAATGCTAAAAGACTTGCATTTTCATTTAAATTTGATAAAATAGTAAGGAAAGTTAGACTGTATTGCCTACTGTCTATCTATAAAATATATTTTATTGGAGGCTTTTACTCAAATGGCAAAAGAAAAATACGATCGTAGTAAACCACACGTTAACATTGGTACTATCGGACACGTTGACCACGGTAAAACTACTTTGACAGCAGCTATCACAACTGTATTGGCACGTCGCTTGCCTTCAGCAGTTAACCAACCTAAAGACTATGCGTCTATCGATGCTGCTCCAGAAGAACGCGAACGCGGAATCACTATCAACACTGCGCACGTTGAGTATGAAACTGCTAAGCGTCACTACGCTCACATCGACGCTCCAGGACACGCGGACTACGTTAAAAACATGATCACTGGTGCCGCTCAAATGGACGGAGCAATCCTTGTAGTAGCTTCAACTGACGGACCAATGCCACAAACTCGTGAGCACATCTTGCTTTCACGTCAGGTTGGTGTTAAACACTTGATCGTCTTCATGAACAAAGTTGACTTGGTTGACGATGAAGAATTGCTTGAATTGGTTGAAATGGAAATCCGTGACCTCTTGTCAGAATATGACTTCCCAGGTGACGATCTTCCAGTTATCCAAGGTTCAGCTCTTAAAGCTCTTGAAGGTGACTCTAAATATGAAGACATCATCATGGAATTGATGGACACTGTTGATGAGTACATCCCAGAACCAGAACGCGATACTGACAAGCCATTGCTTCTTCCAGTCGAAGACGTATTCTCAATCACTGGTCGTGGTACAGTTGCTTCAGGACGTATCGACCGTGGTATCGTTAAAGTCAACGACGAAATCGAAATCGTTGGTATCAAAGAAGAAATCCAAAAAGCAGTTGTTACTGGTGTTGAAATGTTCCGTAAACAGCTTGACGAAGGTCTTGCAGGGGACAACGTAGGTGTACTTCTCCGTGGTATCCAACGTGATGAAATCGAACGTGGACAAGTTATCGCTAAACCAGGTTCAATCAACCCACACACTAAATTCAAGGGTGAAGTTTATATCCTTACTAAAGAAGAAGGCGGACGTCACACTCCATTCTTCAACAACTACCGTCCACAGTTCTACTTCCGTACAACTGACGTTACAGGTTCAATCGAACTTCCAGCAGGTACTGAAATGGTAATGCCTGGTGATAACGTAACAATCGACGTTGAGTTGATCCACCCAATCGCCGTTGAACAAGGTACTACTTTCTCTATCCGTGAAGGTGGACGTACCGTTGGTTCAGGTATGGTTACAGAAATCGAAGCTTAATTCGATTCCGTTCCCAGATAACAATTATAGTCAGACACTAAACCCCGTGAAAACGGGGTTTTTTTAGTATGTATTGTAATTGTTTTTTAAAATAAGGAAGAATAGAAGGCGACCAGTAATCTCCAGAGTAGATAGCTCGATTTTGCAGAAGCATCTTGAAGATGATTTAAGAGGAGGGAAGGGAAGAAGTATAGATATATGCTTGATAGAAGTTTTGCCCTTTTTAATTAGGTTGGGGAGAAATGAGTATCTAGTACCCTAAGGATACTTTTTTTACAGGAATTTATGGTATAATTGGATAAAGTTTTATTTATAATGAAAGAGAGTTTGATTATATTGAAAGTGGTATCGCCACAAAAGATTTTCTTTTGGAATATTCTTGGCAGCCTGTCTTCAGCAGCTGTATCTGTTATTTTATTATTTATAGTTACTCGGACTTTATCTAGTGAGTCAGCTGACTTATATAGTTTTTCTTATGCAATTGCGAATTTACTAGTTATTGTTGCGGGGTTTCAAGTTCGAGATTTTCAAGCAACAGATATTAAAGAAAAATATTCTTTTGATGCATATTTGACTACTAGATTTCTAACTAATATTTTAATGATATTAATTTTATTAGGTTATTTAATTTTAAATTCTTCTACTCATGAAAATTTTTGGATTATATTTTGGGTATCTTTTTTCAGAGTTAGTGAAGCGCTGTCTGATGTATTTCAAGGTTTGTTTCAACAGAAAGAACGATTAGATATAGCTGGTCAATCATTATTTTTTAGAAATATAATTTCAACAATAATATTCGCTGTTCTGTTATTATTTTCTAAAAATCTTCTTTTATCTATTGTTTTTCAAACACTCACCTCTTTCATAGTAGTTCTTTTTTTTGATTTTCCAAAATCTAAGTTGTTTCATCGTATTAATATCTCTACAGTAAAGCTAAAAGATATTTATAGTATTTTAAAGGACTGCTTACCTTTATTTATAAATGCTTTTTTATTAGTTTCAATCTATAACCAACCTAAGTATGCATTAAACGATATTTTTAATAGGGGATTGATTGAAGCGGGAGTACAGAGAGACTTTAGTATTTTATTCACTCCAATTTTTGCAATGAATCTAATGATTGTTTTTTTACGCCCTATGGTTACACAACTAGCAATTTTCAAGGAAGAGAATAAAATTTCTCATTTTATTACGTATAAAAATAACTTGTTTAAGATTTTATGGGGAACAAGTGTTTTGATTTGTCTTGGTGGGGCGATTGCTGCCATACCTATTTTAAATATCATTTATGGGACAAGGTTGGATCAATATCAAATTAGTTTCGTCATTCTTTTGTTAGGTGGTATTGCTAGTACGTTTTCTACAGTATGTGATAATATTTTAACTGTTTTTAGAAAACATCATTATTTAGTCATTTCATTCTTAGCGGGGTATCTTGTATCCATTCTTACAGCTGAACCACTAGTATCCCAATACGGAATTTTTGGAGCCTCTTTGTCTTTCCTTATCTCTATGATTGCTTGGTTGAGTGTCTCGCTGATTATTTATTTTATGACGAATCAATATACTTTTTTGAGAAGGAGAGGATAGGGTGATATGAAATTTTCTATTGTCGTTGCTGCATATAATGTTGCAGAGTATTTGAATAAATGCGTTGATAGTATTGCGAACCAATATTTTGATACTTCGAATTTTGAAGTTATACTTATTGACGATGGATCAACTGATCAAAAAACTAGTAAGATATGTGATGATTTATCTGATAAGTATAGTGTTGTAAGGGTTATACATCAAGAAAATCAAGGGCTCTCTTCTGCAAGGAATACTGGCATAAAAAATAGTTTTGGAGAATATATTCTTTTTGTAGATGGCGATGATTTTTGGAGCAATAAAAATTTTTTATCAAATTTATCAAGTCATTCTGAAAAGTATAAGAGCGATGTAATTATTTTTTCATATTCTAAATATTATAGTGTTGATAATCATAAAAAAATTACATTAAAAAATACTTCTAATTATAATAATTATTATGAAAATGTTATACAATTGGTTTCTAATGAAGTAATGACAGCGCCAGCTTGGAATAAGTGTGTAAAAAAAGAACTATTTGATATGGGAGTGAGTTTTCCTATTGGATTATTATCTGAAGATTGTTTGTATTGCGCGAATTTATTGAAAAGAATGAAATCTTATTCTGTTTTAGATATAGAGTGCTATATGTATAGGCAAAATAGGGATGGAAGTATAACTAATATTGTGAAAGAGAAAAATGTAATAGATATTTTGAAAAGCATTAAAGAAGGAATGGCTGATAATACTCAATATAATAATAAGCTTCGTCAAGCTTTAAACATCTATTTCGCAATCTCTTATATCTCTATACTGCCTTATGTAAATCAATACATTGACAATTTTGAAATTAAAGAGTTGCTTTACCAGTATAAGTATTTGCTACAGTATGCAAAATATATAGAGAACCGAGCATTTAAATTAACAGGCCTAGTAGCCAAGTTATTTGGGATAAAGTTTTCGATAAAACTATTTCCTGTTTTATTGAAGTTTTATAAATAGATTAGTCTAGTTACGAAAGGGAAAATATGTCTAAACCAGCTATTTCAGTTATTGTTCCAGTTTATAATGCACAAGATGGAATTAAACGCTGTGTAGATTCTCTTTTGAATCAATCGTTTAAGAATTTTGAAATTATTCTTCTGAACGATGGTTCGGAAGATAACTCTTTAAATATTTTAAAAGAATATGAATTGAAGTATAGTTTTGTAAGAGTAATTGACAAACAAAATGAAGGAGTTGCAGTAACTAGAAATAAGGGGATTCTTCTAGCTGAGGGAGAATATACTATGTTCATGGATAATGATGATTTTGTTGATAGTGATTACATCGAAACTTTTTATCAGGCTATCCATGAGAAAAATTTAGACTTGGTTATTGGTGGGTACAAACGTGTCAATCAGAATAACCAGATTATCTTTAGTCAAGAGATACAACAATCAGAGTGGTCCAAGTACATTATAATGGCTCCTTGGTCAAAAATTTACCGTACTGAGTTCTTGAGAAAAAACAATATAATTTTTTTTGACTATGGTATAGGAGAGGATATCATATTTAATCTAACTGCATATAAGACAACAGATAAAATAGGATTGTTAGACTATAAAGGATATAATTGGTATTACAATAATAAGAGTATTTCTAACACTTCTCAGAGAGGTTTTTCTCCTAAAATTGATATTTTAGTTCTTTTTTCAAAAATATTAGAGCTGGGTAAGCCATCTGAGCTAGTAGTATACTACTTGAAAAGATATTATGTTTGGTATTTGCTTTTTTCTGGGAGAGCCTCATCAAATCAGGAGTTTATTCATCAGTATATTAGGATCAAGGAATGGTTAAAAGAGAATAAACTCATCAGTACTATCTCTCCGTTGTCTAAGAAGGTTCAGGGCGAAAGGTTTCAGACTAAAATTTCACTTATTGTTTTTTTGAGCATAGAGAAGTTAAGGTTAGTTCCATTATTTGCTAAAATTTATTGTAAAGGGAAGAAAGATAATTGAAAGTTTTAATGATAATTCCTGCTTATAATGAGGAAGAAAGTATTTTAAATACGGTTATGAGCATTGTAGAATATCGGAAGAAAGTTGATTTTGACTTAGACTACGTAGTGATCAATGATGGGTCAGTTGACAGAACTAAGGAGATTTTGGACAACCATCATCTGAATGCTATCCATTTGGTTATGAATTTGGGGATTGGCGGAGCTGTTCAGACGGGCTATAAGTATGCTCTTGAGAAGAATTATGATGTGGCCGTACAGTTTGATGGAGACGGCCAGCATGATATTGAGTCGCTGGATGCTTTGCTGGAGCCTATTCGTCGTCAGCAGGCTGATTTGGTTGTTGGTTCTCGTTTTATCGGTGACAAGTCTTCAGAATTTCAGACGACTTTTATGCGGCGTTTTGGTATTACCATTATTTCAGCATTTATTAAATTAACAACAGGCAAAAGGATTCTGGATACCACATCGGGCTATCGATTGGCTAATCGAGACATTATTAGACAATTCGCTGCGCGCTATCCTATAAAATATCCTGAGCCAGAATCAATCGTCCATATCTTGAAGCGGAAATATAAAGTGGTGGAAGAACCAGCCAATATGTTTGAACGTGCAGGAGGAGTCTCTTCAATTACTCCGATTAAGTCCATTCGCTACATGATTGAAGTTTGCTCTTCGATCTTGATTGCTGCTTTTATGAAAGAGAGTGAATAATGTCCATTTTGTCTATTGTTATGCTAGTGGCTTCAGTTCTATTCCTGTATTTTGTCTTTCGGAATATCAATCAAAACAATATTTTGTTTGAGCAAGCCTTTATGTGGATTATTATTGGCTTTGTACTGATTGTTATCTCTATTTTTGATTGGATTCCAGTTTCGATTGCCAAATTGTTAGGCTTTGAACTGACCTCAAACTTTGTCATGTCCTTGGCCATCTTTTTCCTGCTGGTTATTGTTTTTTTACATACTATTTCTATTTCAAAGCAAAAGGAGCAAATCAAGCAGTTGGTGCAAGAACTGTCCATCATCAAGCAAAGAATGTCCAAGTTAGAGAGTGAAAAAGATGAAAAATAACCATACCTGGGTGATTTGTGCCTATGGCGAAAGTGAATTTTTAGAAGCATGTATCCTGTCATTGCAAGCTCAAACCTTGCCTTCAAAAATTATCTGCTATAGCTCAACACCGCTGGATTCAATCAAGCAGTTGTGCCAGAAGTACGGTATTCCTTTTTATACGAAAGAAGGCGGAGGTATCGGTAAGGACTGGAACAATGCCCTTTCCTTTGTTGAGACGGCTTATGCTACCATTGCCCACCAGGATGACTACTATGAGCCTGCTTATCTGGCGGCTGTGATGCAGAAAATAGAGCAGTCGAAGGATATTCTCATTGCCTATACAGACTATTTTGAAGAGAAAAATGGAGTCAAAATTCCGGCTAATACCAATCTGAAAATCAAGACTCTCATGCTTAAAACCTTGAATCTGATGCCAGCCAGCCGTTTTTGGAGAAATCGGGTCCTGGCTTTTGGCAATCCCATTTCCTGTCCAGCGGTGACTTACAACTTAGAGGCATTAAGGGATTTTCAATTTGATGAGGAAATGCGCGTGAGTCTGGATTGGTATGCTTGGTACAAGATTAGCGCCTATAAGGGTCGCTTTGCTTATATTTCTGAGAAGCTTATGTGCCACCGGATTCATGGAGAGTCTGAAACAACCAAGACTATTTCAGATAATACTCGAACCAAAGAGGACTTGTTCATGTATCAGCTTTTCTGGCCCAAGTGGATGGCTAATTTGATAAATAAAGCATACATGAAGAGTCAAGATGCTAACTCAAACTAATAGAGTTATTTACAAGGAAAGTATATGAAAGATTTAATATCTGTTGTTGTAACTTGTTACAACCATCAAGATTACATTGAACAGTGTTTGCGCAGTATTTTTGCTCAGACCTATCGAAATATTGAGTTACTGGTATTGGATGATGGCTCCTCTGACCATTCTGCTGAAATCATAGAGGCTGTCTTGGCGGATTCCCCTTTTCCGACGCGGTTTGAAAGTCATGAAAATATGGGGGTCGTCAAGACAAGAAACAAGGCTTTGCAGCAAATTCAAGGCACTTATTTTATTTTTGTGGATAGTGACGATTTTCTGGATTCAGACTATATTGAGAGCTTCTATACAAGCATGGTGCAAGAGGAGGCAGATATTGTCTATGGTGATTTGTATGATCCTGATAAAAAGGAAGTTTACCTTAAATCACGGCCATTTGACAAGCTAGCTTTCTTAACGGAAAATTTTATTTCCAACTGTTCTCTCATTCGTCGTTCGGTTGCTGATGGTATTTATTATGATGAAGCTCTGAATCGTGAAAAACTGGAAGACTATGATTTCCTTTTAAACTTAATTATCAATCAAGGTGCGAAACCAGTTTATGATGCAAAAACAAAGCTGAATTATCGGGTCTTTGATGAGGAATCAATCTCTAAACGGGATTCTACGAGATATCATTACGAAATGTATCTGAAAATTCTGCGTAAGTATGTAAAACAGATACCAGATGAAATATATCAAGCTCTGGGCAAGAACATATTTACATTGGAAGGCCGCTTGGATGAGTTGATTCAGCATATGGATAAAGTGAACGACTATGTTCTTGAACTGCAGGAGGATCAGCGGCAGTTACATCAAAATCTAGATTCCCTGAAATCCAGACTGAGAACGATAAAAGAACAGCGGGATGAGGCTATTCAGGAGCAGTTTCGTATTCGCCGATCTATTTCCTATCGGCTGGGGAATGGTGTGATTACCCCATTGAAACGTCTGGCTCGATTAGTCAAAAATCCTCGCAGTATCAAAGTTGCTTTAAGTCGGATTAAGCAACAGCTGGTTCGTTTGAAACGCCAAGTTAAGTCTCCTAAGGTTTATTATTATCAATGGTTGCGGAATTCTCAAAGGGGAAAAGCTTTAGCTTCAGTTTCAAGCGGCGAAAAAGTCTTAGTCTATGTCATTTTTGAATCCGAGCCACGCTTGCAGCAGTACAAGGTTATCTTTTTAGAAAAGTTAGCAACTTTGGCTGATAAGACTCTCATCGTCGTTAACGGCGGACTGGTTGCAGAAGATTTAGAAACTTTAGGACAGTATGGCCAAGTCTTGGTGCGGGATAATACTGGCTATGATACGGCAGCTTTTCGTGAAGGCATTCTTTCCTTAGGAAAGGAAACGTTGCAGCATTGTTTTCAGCTGATGCTCGTCAATGACACCAATATCGGACCTATGAGTGATCTGGCGGCTGTCTTTCAAACTATGGCTGGCCGAAATCTTGATTTTTGGGGAATTTCCTATGGTGAGACCCAGGAAGATATCACTGGTTTTAACCGCTATGGTTACATTCCCAATCACCTACAGTCTTATTTTTTGGTGATTGAGCCTTTGCTGCTTCAGTCCGAAGAATTCTACGACTATTGGGAAGTGTTAACTGATACGGATTCACGGGAAGAGGCTATCGGAAAACATGAAACGACTTTTACCAAGTACTTTGCTGACTTGGGCTATCGTTACGATGCCTTGGTTCACGAAAATCAGGATTCGGCTATGTATATTCATCCATTAAGGATGTTAAAGGCCGGTAGTCCTCTGATTAAGTATACTTCTTTGAAGAATTATGATGATCAGCAGTTTTTATGGCAAGGTCTGGAAAGAGAGTCAGAGGTTCCTGATTTGTTGGACTATGTTCGGGAGAAGACAGATTATCCAGTAGAAATTCTTGAGAACATTGTTCAAAAATTCAAAGATGTGCCTCGTGATCAATACATTCTCATCATTGACGGTGTAGAGAACATCATTCCGCAGTGTACGCGCTACCGTGTGCTCAATAAGGCAGAGCAGCTTAGAAAGAATGGTTTTGCTGTGAAAGTGGTCAATGCGTCTAAGTTTATTCTGTCTCAGGCCCAGTATGCCAGCCATATCATTATCTACCGCGCTCCTTGGTCCGCTCAACTCCAGCTTTTATGTGATTTGGCTCGGGAGGAGCATAAGCCAGTTTATTTTGATATTGATGATTTGGTCTTTGATACCCTTTATACGGACCAGCTAAGCTATACACAAGGCTTATCTGAGAAGGAAAAGGGCAATTATGATGCTGGGGTGAAGAATTACGGAAAAATGCTGGCGGCTTGTGATGGAGCGATTACCTCCACGAATCAGTTAAAAGAGGAATTGCTCAAATACAAGGACTCAGTTCTGCTGAATCGTAATCTGGCGTCCAGCGAATTGATTGCGGTTAGCTCGCAATTCTTGAAGGAAGACTTTGGTGAAGACGACAGAATCAAAATTGGCTATTTCTCTGGCTCCATCAGCCACAATGAAAATTTTGAGCTCATCAAGCCGGCTATCAAAGAAGTGCTAGACAACTACCCATCCGTGGAGCTTCATATTGTAGGGCACTTGGATATCCCGCAGGATATGAAACAATATTCGCAGCGTATTGTTATCCATGAGTATGTGGACTGGAAGGCCTTGCCTCAGTTGATTAGTCAGGTTGATATTAATCTAGCTCCGTTGGTTGACTCAGTCTTTAATCGGGCCAAGTCAGAAATCAAGTGGATAGAAGCAGCTCTAGTCAAGGTGCCAACGATTGCCAGTCATATCGGTGCTTTTTCTGATATGATGATTGACGGTCAGACGGGACTTTTGGCTAAAGATGGTGAATGGAAAGAAAAGCTGGAAAGTCTGATTCTTTCTGCGGATTTACGCAGAGAACTGGCGGAGAATGCCTACGCTTTTGTATTAGAAAATTGCAGTTTAGATAAAAAAGATGAAATGGTGACTTATTTTGAAAAGAAATAAAGAAGTAAAAGTTGAGAATATTTTCTTGCTGCTGGCAAGTATCTTTGTCTTGACTTTTATGATTGCACAGCCGATTAATCGAGTGCCTGATGAGACCAATCACGCTCGTATGACATGGGAAATCTTCCATAAACCGACTAGTCGAACATATAAATGGATGGATAAAATCCCATCCGCTCCGAATGTTTCGCCGGCAGAGTACAAGCAACTGTTCTCAGAGAAGATAGATATGACGCAAGAAGAGTTTGCCTTTGGCTTTAATCTCAAGGCTATCTCTTTCCTGCCTCAGCTCATAGGTATGACCTTAGGAAGCTTGCTTTATCCGTCAGTAGGCTTCATCGTGATGATGGGGCGGCTCTTTAATGCCTTGGCATACATCATCGGGGTTTATCTGCTGATTAAATATTTCAAATATGGCAAAAAAGCTCTGCTTTTCCTATCTCTTTTGCCTATTATGGTCCAGCAGGCAGCTTCTCTCTCTTATGATGTGATGAGCTATCTGGAGATTATGCTGGCGGTTGGCTTTTTGACCAATATTGCCTACCATAAGAGATTTACTAATAGAAATGTACTGGAGCTTTTGGTGATTTCTATAGGCCTCTTTGTAACCAAACCGAATAATGTTCTTTTATTAGGATTGCTACCTTTTGTTGATTTTGAGTTTGAAGGATTCCTTGCGGTTCTGAACAAGCCTTTTCTTGCAACCAAAGCTTTTGTAGCTCGTTATCGCCCTATCTTCTATGTACTTGGCTTTTCCGCTTTCTTTCTTGCCTTGCATCTGGCATTTCGCAATCAGGGAGGGCTCTTGCACTATGGCCAAGTCTTACTGAATACACTCTTTAAACAAAGTGTTAATGGTGACTTGAATACGATTTTGACAATCGGTATGTTTGGTTTCTTGGGTAATTTTACTATTCAGCTGCCGCTTTGGCTGATTTTTATTGATGTGGCAGTCTTGGCGATTATCTTTTTGCAGTCGCAGAAAGATTTTATGACCAAGGGTTACACAGTCATGTCGCGTTATCTGTTTCTGGTTCAAGTGATTGCTGTTGTGTCGATTATGTATCTGCAGTGGACGCCAATCGTCCTAGGTAAAGGTGCCATGATATCTGTTGGTTCTCAGGGACGTTATTTTACACCCTTCTTGATCTTACTGCTACCAACTGTTGCTAATCTAGGAACCTTGGACATTAAAGACAGGGTGGTGAATCGAATGATGGTTGGGACTCTGGTAGCTAACTTCTTGGTTTCCCTCTACTTGATGGTGCCCTTTTATTGGAATGTATTAGGATAAGCTATGAAAAAAAAGATATTATTCATTTCGCCAACTGGAACGCTGGATAATGGAGCTGAAATCTCTATTGTCAATTTGATGGAATACTTGGTCCAGACAGGCCATCAGGTTATCAATGCGATTCCAGATTATCATGTAGCCGTTCAGCAGGACTATATATCCAGCTTGGCAGCCTTGGGTATTGAGACTATAGCCTTGCCGTCAGTTAAATGGTGGTGGGAGGACGCGCCTGGTGGCCTGCCGGACAGTCCTGAGTCTAGAGCTCGCTCTTATCAAGAAAGTACCTCAGCGCTCAGAAAGATACTAACGGAGCGAAAGATTGATTTGGTTATTACCAACACGGTCAATATGTTTCAAGGTGCAGTGGCAGCGGCCTGCGAGAATGTTCCGCATTTCTGGCTGATTCATGAATTTCCTGACGGAGAGTTTGGTTACTATAAGGAAAAGCTAGATTTTATCAGTGATTATTCGCAGGAAATATTTGCAGTTAGAGGTGCCTTGCAGAGACAGTTACAGGAGCTGCTGCCAGACAGAAAAGTCTTGTCTTTTGCCCCTTTTACGAAAATTCATCCTACTAATACAGGAGAAAGGGATGGAGCCGAAAGGCGTATTGTGTCAGTCGGACGTTTGACAGAGCGGAAAAATCAATTAGAATTGATAAAGGCCTATAACCAGCTATCTCAGCCAAAACCGGCCTTAGTTTTTATCGGTGCCTGGGATGAGGAGTACAAAAAAAGATGCGATACTTATATCTCTGAACACCAGATAAAAAATATTAGTTTCCTGGGACACAAGGACAATCCTTGGGCAGAGGTGACGGCAGCAGATCTTGCGGTATTTCCTTCTGCAATGGAAACTTTTGGCTTAGTCTATATTGAAGCGATTATGAATGGCCTTCCGACCATTTTGTCGGACAATCCTGGTCATCTATCTGCCTATGAAATCTTTGAAGAAGGCCAGCTGTATTCATCTGGTAATATCGAGGGGTTGGCTGATAAGATAAACATTGCCTTGGCAAACTTTGAGGGATTAAAAGACCAGTCGGTGGCCAATCTTGGCAAAATCCAAGAGCGCTACTCGGTTCAGAGTGTTTACCAAAACTTATTGGATAAGATTGAAAATACTGAAATGTATCAGGCTAACTCTTTGCGCCATGTCAAGTGCTTATTGGATACAAATTTACCTTCTCAACAAGCCAGCTCTTTCTTACGCAAAGTGAAAAATAAGCTGTTTTCTGGTAGAAGAGGTTAAAGAAAGAAAAGGACAAGTTCAGCCGTGGCTCTACCTGTCCTTTTTGTATTATACAAACACACTAGAAAGTGGTATAATAGAATGGATTGTAAAATCTTGAATTGAGGGAAATCATGAAACATGTCTTCATCATCGGGAGTCGGGGACTTCCTGCCAAATATGGAGGATTTGAAACCTTTGTCGAAAAATTGACAGAACATCAAATCTCTTCTCAAATCCAATATCATGTGGCTTGCTTATCAGATGATGAAGCTTTTCATCATTTTGATTACAAGGGGGTAGACTGTTTTACAGTAAATCCACCTAAGCTTGGCCCAGCCCGAGTAATTGCCTATGATATGATGGCTGTCTCCTATGCCCTCAAGTTTGCTAAAAAAGAGCAGATTGAACAGCCTATTTTTTACATTCTTGGAAATACGATTGGTGCTTTTATATTTCCCTTTGCTCGTCGTATCCATCAGGCAGGCGGTAAATTCTTTATCAATCCTGACGGGTTGGAGTGGAAGCGGGCCAAATGGTCTAAGCCAGTTCAAGCCTATCTCAAGTATTCTGAAAAGGTCATGACCAAGCATGCAGACTTGGTTATAGCGGATAATCAAGGCATCGAAAGCTATATTCAAAAAGCTTATCCTTGGTCTAAAACGACCTGTATCGCTTATGGAACCGACCTTTATCTGTCCAATCTGACGGAAAACGAAGGCAAGGTCAGGGTCTTCTTTGAAAAGTGGGCCAGTAAGGAAAAAGACTACTACCTCATTGTCGGACGCTTCGTTCCGGAAAACAACTATGAAACCATCATTCAAGAATTTATGAAGTCCAAAACCCAACGTGACTTGCTGATTATCTGCAATCATGAGGGCAATCCCTATTTTGAAGAACTCAAGCAGAAAACAGGCTTTGACCATGATTCTCGCATTAAGTTTGTCGGGACGGTCTATGATCAAAATCTGCTCAAATATATCCGTAATCATGCTTTTGCATATATACATGGTCATGAGGTTGGCGGGACCAATCCGGGACTCTTGGAAGCTCTGGCTCAGACAGATGCCAATCTGGTATTGGATGTGGACTTCAATCGGAAGGTAGCAAAAGAAACGGCTCTCTACTGGGAAAAAGAAAAAGGCCAGCTGGCCCAGCTGATTGACCGAGTAGATGCGCAAACAGATTTTACGGAGCTAGGTCAAGCCGCCAAAGAAAATATGAAAGAAAACTACACCTGGGAAAAAATTGTGGGTGAATACGAGGATTTATTTTTATCATGAAAGTGACCATTCTTCTGTCCGCCTATAATGGGGAACAGTTTCTGGCCGAGCAGATTAAGAGTATCCAAGAGCAGACATATAGGGACTGGCAGCTGCTGATTCGTGATGATGGCTCTACAGATGGGACGCGTGCTGTCATCGAAGACTTTTGCCGCAAGGATGACCGTATTTCCTTTATCAATCGGGAAAATCCACAAAATCTGGGTGTCATTCAGAGTTTTCATAGCCTGCTTCAATACCAAGATTCGGATTTCTATCTCTTTAGCGACCAAGATGACGTTTGGCTGCCAGACAAGATTGCCATGCAGTTGGCTGAGGCAGACAAATATGATAGCAGTCAGCCCTTGCTGGTGTATACTGACTTGAAGGTCGTAGATCAAGAGCTACAGGTTGTTCACGAAAGCATGATTCGCACTCAGTCAGATCACGCTAATATAGAACTAGTCCAAGAGTTGACGGAGAATACGGTGACGGGCGGTGTTTCTATGATAAATCGCGCCTTGGCCCAACTTTGGACTGGGAAGGAAGAGCATGAACTGCTCATGCACGATTGGTATCTGGGCTTGCTGGCTGCGGCTTTTGGTAATCTAGTCTATATTGACAAGCCGGGTGAGCTCTATCGACAACATTCGAATAATGTGCTAGGAGCTCGAACGCTCAGAAAACGCGTTAAAAACTGGGTTCGTCCCCATGTTCTTTTTGCCAAATATTGGAAATTGATAAAAGACAGTCAGACCCAGGCTAGAAATTTGCTGGTCCTGCCGCTGATTGCTGAAAATAGAGAGTTAATTGAGAACTTTGTGACCATTATGGAGGTGCCTTTTAAGGAGCGCTGGCGCAGGATTCGCCAGTATGGCTATCGTAAAAACCGCACTTTCCATACCCTTGTTTTTACAAGCCTCATTCTCACAAAGTTTGCTTATAAGGAGTAATATTCATGGATTTTTTTAGTAAAAAAAATCGAATTCTTTTGAAAGAATTAATCAAGACGGATTTTAAGTTGCGTTATCAAGGATCTTTGGTCGGCTATCTCTGGTCGATTTTGAAGCCATTGATGATGTTTACTATCATGTATCTGGTCTTTGTCCGCTTTTTGCGCTTTGATGACGGGACACCCCACTATACAGTAGGGCTTTTGCTGGGGATGGTTTTCTGGTCTTTCTTTACTGAAGCCACCAATATGGGCATGCTTTCCATCGTTTCTCGGGGAGATTTGCTTCGTAAATTGAACTTTCCAAAACATACCATCGTCTTTTCATCGGTTCTTGGAGCAGCTATCAATTTTCTGATTAATCTAGTCGTTGTTTTCCTTTTCGCCTTGATCAATCAGGTGGAATTCGGCTTGCATACGCTAGTAATTATTCCTCTTTTTCTGGAAGTATTGGTCTTGGCAATGGGCTGTGCCCTCATGCTTTCTTCCTTGTTTGTGAAGTATCGGGATATTGGACCGATTTGGGAAGTGGCTCTTCAAGCAGGAATGTACGCCAGCCCGATTATCTACTCTCTGAACTTCCTTTTGGATGGTAAAAAACTTTTTGTAGCTAAAATTATGATGCTCAATCCGATTGCCCAGATGCTGCAGGACATGCGCCATTTCATTGTTGCTCCTGTTAATGTCAGAGGCTGGGATATTGTGAATAACAAACTAATCGCCCTTATTCCTTATATGATTCCTTTTGTGATATTGGCTCTAGGTTTGTTCTTCTTTAATAAAAATGCTAAGAGATTTGCGGAGATTTTATAATGTCAAATAATATTGCAGTAAAAGTCGACCATGTAAGTAAATTCTTTCGATTGCCTACTGAGGCTACTCAGAGTTTGAGAACCAGTCTGGTCAATCGCTTTAAGGGGATCAAAGGCTACAAAGAACAGCATGTTTTGAAAGATATTTCCTTTGAGGTCGAAAAAGGTGACTTCTACGGGATTGTTGGCCGCAATGGATCTGGTAAGTCCACCCTCCTGAAAATTATCTCTGAGATTTATATTCCGGAGAAGGGCAAGGTAACTATTGATGGTAAGTTGGTTTCCTTTATTGAGCTGGGTGTCGGTTTCAATCCAGAACTAACTGGCCGCGAAAATGTTTATATGAATGGTGCCATGCTGGGATTCTCAACAGAAGAAGTAGACGACATGTACGATGATATCGTGGAGTTTGCTGAGCTGGGCGAGTTTATGAATCAAAAACTCAAGAACTATTCCAGCGGTATGCAGGTGCGTTTGGCCTTTTCTGTGGCCATCAAGGCTCAGGGTGATATTCTGATTTTGGACGAGGTCTTGGCTGTTGGGGACGAAGCCTTTCAGCGTAAGTGTAATGACTATTTCAAAGATCGCAAGGAGTCAGGTAAGACGACCATTCTGGTGACCCATGACATGGGAGCTGTTAAAAAATATTGTAATAAGGCCGTCTTGATTGAAAATGGCTTGGTCAAGGCTATCGGCAATCCAGATGATGTGGCGAACCAGTACAGTCTCGACAATGCGACTGAAACAAAAGCCATGAACGAAGGATTCCAGGTTGAGAATGCAGCAGTTTCTGATTTGAAGGTTAAGCTCTTGCATTCGCCTCAGATTTCACCTGAACAAGAGATTGAATTTGAAATTTCTTATCGGGTTAATCAAGACCTCCCGACTTATGTTTCCTTTTCTCTGACAGATATCGATCGAACTATCTGGCTTTACAATGATAATTCCATGGATCAGCCGACAGAGGGAGCTGGACAGAAGCGCTTGACTTACAAGTGCCATGTGACACAGATAAATAACGCTAAGTTAAAACTGCAGGTTTCAGTGCGGGATCAGGAAGAACAAATTCTAGCCTTTGCAGACTCTCAGAACAACCCAGTTATCTTGGTCAATCGCCAGGATATTAAGGATGACGATGTCTCTGCTAAGGATTCTGCCACTGGCTTAATCCAGCGTAATGGCAGTTGGAAGATTTCTCAATCATAAAGAATAAGGTATTTTCATGGAACGAATATTACTCTATGTTCATTTCAATAAATGCAATCATATAAGCGGTCATGTCTTCTATCAATTGGAGCAGCTAAAGCCGCTTTTTTCTAAGATTCTTTTTATTTCAAATAGTCCTTTGAGCAATGAGGACAAATGCCGGCTGAGAGAAGACTTGGGAATTTCTGACTTGCTTGAGCGGGATAATCGAGGCTTTGATTTTGCAGCTTGGCGTGACGGTATGAACTGGCTGGGTTTTGATACTTTGCAGAACTCAGACTCTCTGACTCTCATGAACGACACTTGCTTTGGTCCACTATGGGATTTGGCGCCCATTTATCAGCGCTTTGAAGAGGAACCGCAAGCAGATTTTTGGGGAATGACTAATTTTCGCAAGACCAGGTACTTTGAAGAGCACCTGCAGAGCTACTTTGTCACCTTTAAGCAGTCAGTTCTCAAAGACAAGTCTTTCCGTGAATTTTGGTCTCAGGTAGAAGATTTTACTGACGTTCAAGATGTGATAGACCATTACGAGACCCAGTTTACCAAACGTTTTGTAGAGGCAGGATTCAGATATCAATCTCTCCTTGATACCCGTCAGGAAGAAGCAGGAGAATTGGTTCATCCAGATTTTTCATACTATAAGCCTCTTAGGATTCTGGAAGCAAAGATTCCTTTTCTAAAGGTAAAAGCTCTCACAGGCAATCCTTTTTTGGCTAGGTATTTGCTGGAAGATCTTGAAACAAACTCGTCTTATCCAACTTCGCTTATTAGGCAACACCTTTTCTACTATTTTGGTCCAGACCTTCCTTGTTTGCTGCAGGACAAGTATTTGTCTCAGGCAACTTCGAACTACCGGACAGTTCAGCCTGTCCTCCTGCATATTCATGTAACGGATTTTCCTATTTTTCAGCAGTATCAGGACAAGCTATTCTCTCTGTCATCTCAGTATCAGTATTTATTGACAACAAACCAGCCAGAAGTGCTGAAACAGCTGCAGACAGCTCTGGGTCATCTAGGCAATAAAGTGCAGATTATCCTAAGTCAGAAATCTCATGCCTGGCTTGCCATGCTAGAGCAGAAGGAAATTCTGCAAAACTATGCTTATATCGGCCATCTATCTACTCATCGATTGGTGGAGAATCAGGCAGTTTTTGACCAAGCTATGCGCTCTGATTTGATAAATATGATGGTTTATTATGCAGATACAAGCATAGAAGCGCTAGAGCAGGAGTCTGCTGTAGGGCTGGTTATTCCAGATTTGCCGCGCCTAGTCAGAGATGGCTTGTTTGAGTCAGAACCGCCGCGTCCAAGGCTGGCTGCTATCTGGCAGGAAGCTGATTTGCATAAGTCTTTTGACTGTATGACTCCCCCTTCTCTAACGAGAGTCTATGGTGGCTTTGTATGGTTTAAATACTCTGCTTTGGCTAGTTTGTTCCAGATGAAGAGTTTAGAAAGCTTGCCATCCTCTGAGCAGGAGCTGTCTGATGTTTTAGAGCATTTATTGGTTTATCTAGCTTGGGACAGTCATTATGATTTCAAGATTATGCCCTTATCTTCCCTCCCCTCTTTACTGGACTGGCAGAGGAAAAAGGCAGAGTTGACCGAGCAAAAAGAAAAATTAAGTCAGAAAAATTTATCTCAAAAGATTAGAAATCGTTTGTCCAATCTTTTAAAGAAAAAGTGAGATTCTTAATTCACAAAAAATCTCGCTAGAGAATTTAACTATTTACCAGAAAGAAAAATGAAATTTTTATTCAACCACTATAAGCAGTTCTCATACCTGCTGATTAGTTTTTTACTTTTAGATATAGTCGCTGTCACGACAGTTTTACTATTGGAGGAAGGCGAAGATTTGCGGAGCTATCCAGCCTTGTGGCTGGCCTTTCTGATGTTGCTTCCTCTTTTGTTTGGCTTGGGCAAGCTTTTGTCTCAGCTCTTCAGCAAAAGATTTTTCCTATGGTCAGCTATTATTTACGCTCTTTATACAGGATTTTCTTACTTACTGAGAGTAACGCAGCATGTCAATGATTTTGAGTTCAAAGCAGAACGGGTTTTCAGCAATCATTTTTGGCAGTTTAACTCCCTGCCTGGCTTGCTTTTGATTTTCTTATTTGCGTATATTTTTATCCATTTTCCAAAGCTTAAAAAACGCTTTCCAGGTAAGTTCTTGCAGGTTAATAAGAAAAATAGAGAGGTACTGGAAAATCTTTTTCTCTCCCAATTCTTTCTATTTCTTGCTTTGATGGACGATAAGATGCCGGAATTGCTGCATCACCAAAGCTATTTAGTGAATTTCCTTGAGGAAGGCAAGTTGGATATAACGCAGAACTTTGTGCTAACTTTCCTCTGCCTTATCGCACTAATCTTTATCCTGCTTTCTCTCCCCAGCTTTCTAGCTGTTAAGGGATTGCGTGATCTCGCTCAGAATAAAGCCAGTGTTTCTGTTGCTTTTGTGTTGAGTGCAGTGTTTGCTCTTATATTTAACTATACAATCCAAAATAGTATCCGAGGAGATGTGATTGTTTTGGATCAGTATCTTTTTACTGGAGCCAGTCTCTTTCAAATCATTGTTTTTTTCATGATTTTTATGGCTCTTTACCTGATTTTCAATCATTTTCTCCTGCCAACCATGCTGATAACAGCGCTAGTAGTGGTTGCTTCCATAGCCAGCAGTCTAAAATTTCAGTATCGCCAAGAGCCAATATTGCCTAGTGATATGGTCTGGCTGAGAAATCCCAAGACTCTCTTTGACTTTCTCGGAGGCAATTATGGATTTTATGCTATTTTGGGACTTGCTGCTCTAGGCGCTCTCTATTGGTATTTGCGCAAGAAAATCTTGCCAGGCAAGCTCATTACCGTTCTTAAATACCAGCTTCTCTTGCTAGTCCTGCCCTTGGTCTTTTTCTTGGGAGTCATGGATATATTTGCCACTAAAAAGAATGGCAAAATAGTAGAGAATATCCCAGTCATTTCGGTCTTAAATAATTACCATGACCTGACTTGGATGGGAAATACTGTCAATTCACAGCTGCGCTCTCTTTCTTTTGTCTGGTTTTCACAGATGTCGGATACAACCATGATTGAGCCACGTGGCTATTCTAAGGAAAAGATTCAAGAGATAGAAAAAAAGTATAAGAATGTTGCGGAAGATATTAACAAAGAACGCCAGAATAAAATCGAAGATCAAACGGTAATTTATCTCCTGAGTGAAAGTTTTTCTGATCCAGCTCGGGTTGATGGCGTTACTATGTCTGAGAATCCAATTCCTTATATTCAGGAAGTTAAAACTCGCACCACCAGTGGACTGATGAAGTCAGACGGCTATGGTGGAGGAACGGCCAACATGGAATTTCAGACCCTGACAGGTTTGCCTTTTTATAATCTGTCTCCATCTATTTCGGTTCTCTATACTGAAATTGTCCCGAGGATGAATAGATTCCCTTCCATTAGCGATGCTTATTCATCTAAGAATCGGACAGTAATCCATCTGGCCTCCCCTAGCAATTATGCCAGAAATGTCATTTACCAGGATTTGGGATTTGATACCTTTATTCACTATGGTACCAAAGGCCTGAAGGGGGATAATATAGGTGGTAATTACAGCGATAAAACGACTTATAATCAAGTCTTGGAGCATTTGAATGGCAAGCAGGGACAGTTTTTCTCTGTCATGACCATGCAGAACCACATGCCTTGGAGTGAGCCCAATCCTGTCTACATGTCTGCCAGCTATCCTGATTTTAGCAAGGAAGGGAACGAATCTCTTTCCAGCTATGTCAGAATGCTTTACCATACAGATCAGGCGACCAAGGAGTTTTTGGAGAAGCTTTCAAAGGTAGATAAAAAAGTAACAGTCGTCTTTTACGGTGACCATTTGCCTGGTCTCTATCCTCAGTCAGCCTTTAAAGAAAATCCAGAAAGCCAATATCTGACAGATTATTTCGTTTGGAGTAATTATGAAACTCCTAAACTCGATTATCCAAGAGTCAATTCTAGTGATTTCTCCGCTCTCTTACTGGAGCAGACCAATTCCAAAGTATCACCTTACTATGCTTTATTAACAGAAGTATTGCATAAAGCAAGTGTCGATAAAAAGGAATTGGACGAAGAAGCTCAAGAAATAGCAGATGATTTGAAACTGATTGAGTATGATATGGTCAGAGGAAAGGGTTACTTGTCTGATAGCTTCTTTAAGACAGCAAAATCATAAATAAAAAATAGAATAGGCAAGTCTACCTGTTCTATTTTTTCTTAATTTATGCTAAACTAGTAGTATGGGGGTGTGAGCATGATAAAGATTTTCGGTAAGGTTCGCTATCACTGGCAGCCAGATGTAGCTATCCTGATAATATATTGGTCTTTATCGGTCATTCCGATTTTTGTTGGCCTGGCTTTGATGTATGAAAGCTCACGAGTGCCGACTCTTGTTCTGTTTTCTTTCTTCTTGTTCATGGTTTTGCTGGGAATGGGAGTTCATCGTTATTTTACCATTTATGATGATGGAACCTTGCGAATTATCACAGCCAATCCCTTTACTCCGATAAAGGTCAAGATTTCAGATATTGAAAAAGTCGAAGTGACTAAGACGTCAATTACCTTATATTTTAAAGGGCAGAACCGCAGCCGGAGTTTTTGTATGCGCAAGTGGCCTAAGAAATATTTTGTCAATGCTCTGGCCCTTAATGAGCATTTTAAGGGTGAGGTAGAATTAGTAGATAATTTTACCCATATTGACTATTTTGAAGCTTACTATGGCAGTCAGTCCAAAAAATCCTAGTCTTTCAAAAGAGCTCGGGTTGGACAGTTTTTGATGGCTTCCACGACATCGGGATCCTCAGCGATTTCCTTTTCTAGGAGCTGGTCGTCCTGGTAAAATTTGACGATGCCATTGTCATGATAGTCAAAGAGATCAGAGTAGGTTTGACAAAGCCCACAGGCAATGCACCGTTCGGGAATGAGTGTTACTTTCATACCCATATTGTAATAAGATTTTAAGAAAAACTCAAGGAGGAAGTCATGGAAAAAGAACCATGGGAAGAAGATGTATACGATAACGGAGAAGATAAGTTGAAACGAACCAAGAAATTTAGCGCCTTGAATGCAGATCGCTTGTTGACCATATTAACCATTATTTTCTGTATTTTAGTGGTAGCGGTGGTGTGCTTCCTGACCTATCTGTCTACTGGAGGAAGTAATAGACAGACCCAAATGGAAGGTTTCTACGGCACTTCAGCAGCAAGTTCCAGCAGTGAAGCGTCTTCTACAGCAGAGCAGACAGCGGCAAATACCACAGAATCCTCTGAGGGAACTCTGACTGTCCAGCCTGGTGAAGGCGAGGCAGCCATTGCAGCGCGTGCAGGTATTTCTATTGCCAAGCTGGAACAGCTTAACCCTTCTCATATGTCTACTGGTTCTTGGTATGCCAATCCAGGTGATGTTGTGAAGATTGAGTAGGAGCCAGCCATGAAACAGATTCAAATTGCGATTGATGGTCCAGCTTCCAGTGGAAAATCGACCGTTGCCAAGATTATTGCTAAGGATTTTGGCTATACTTATTTAGATACAGGAGCCATGTACCGGGCTGCAACCTATTTGGCTCTGCGGCATCATCTAACAGAAGCAGATGCCACTGAAATTGTAGACTTGCTCAATAATCATTCGGTCAGTTTTGGTCGAGCAGAAGATGGCGAGCAGCTAGTCTTTGTCGGCGACGTGGATGTGACTCACCCGATTCGGGAAAATGAAGTTACCAATAATGTTTCCTGGGTATCAGCCATTCCTCAAGTCCGTGAGAAACTAGTGGCCTTGCAGCAGCAAATTGCAGCTCAGGGAGGGATTGTCATGGATGGTCGTGATATTGGAACGGTTGTCTTGCCTCAGGCTGAGCTCAAGATTTATCTGGTAGCCTCGGTTGATGAAAGAGCTGAGCGCCGATATAAGGAAAATCTATCTAAAGGCATTCCTGCTGACTTGGAGAAACTGAAAGAAGAAATCGCAGAGCGGGATTATAAGGACAGTCACCGCGAGGTTTCGCCGTTGAAACCTGCAGACGATGCCATTCATTTTGATACCACGGGTGTTGGTATTTCTGAAGTTGTTGCATTTATCGAAGAAAAAGCGAAAAAAATCATTGACAAATAAAATGAAACTTGGTATGATAGTAGAGTTGAGAAAAGCAGAAGTGAGAGCTTCTCGCCTTGCGACTAACGTTGTCTGGCTCTACAGGATTTAGTTTCAGTGATGAAATACTATCATGTAGTGCGGGTTTGCGTTAGCAGGTCCGCACTTGTTTTTCTCTAAAAATAAAAAAAGAGGTGAAAACCATAGCAAAACAAGACTTATTCATCAATGATGAAATTCGTGTGCGTGAAGTTCGCTTGATCGGTCTTGACGGCGAACAATTAGGTATTAAACCGCTGAGCGAAGCGCAGTCTCTTGCGGATGAAGCAAATGTCGATTTGGTCCTGATTCAGCCACAAGCTAAACCACCTGTTGCAAAAATTATGGACTATGGTAAGTTCAAATTTGAGTACCAGAAAAAACAAAAAGAACAACGCAAGAAACAAAGTGTTGTTACTGTGAAGGAAGTCCGTCTCAGCCCAACTATTGACAAGGGAGACTTTGACACTAAACTTCGCAACGCACGCAAATTCCTTGAAAAAGGAAATAAAATAAAGGTATCTATCCGCTTCAAAGGCCGGATGATTACCCACAAAGAAATCGGGGCTAAAGTTTTAGCAGATTTTGCTGAAGCGACTCAAGATGTTGCTATTATTGAGCAAAAGCCTAAGATGGATGGACGTCAGATGTTCATGCAGATGGCGCCAATTCCTGACAAAAAATAGATTGTCAGAAAGACAGAAAAAGGAGAAAACATTATGCCAAAACAAAAAACACACCGCGCATCAGCTAAACGTTTCAAACGTACAGGTTCTGGTGGCTTGAAACGTTTCCGTGCTTACACTTCTCACCGTTTCCACGGAAAGACTAAAAAACAACGCCGTCATCTTCGAAAAGCAGGAATGGTGCATGCAGGAGATTTCAAGCGTATCAAAGCAATGCTTACAGGTCTGAAATAAGAGCTACTGTAACGATTATCTAGGAAATATTGGAGGAAATATAAATGGCACGTGTTAAAGGTGGCGTTGTATCACGCAAACGCCGTAAACGTATTTTAAAATTAGCTAAAGGTTACTATGGAGCAAAACATATCTTGTTCCGTACTGCAAAAGAGCAAGTAATGAACTCTTACTACTATGCATACCGTGACCGTCGTCAGAAAAAACGTGACTTCCGCAAACTTTGGATCACTCGTATCAATGCGGCAGCTCGTTTGAACGGCCTTTCATACTCACAATTGATGCATGGTTTGAAATTGGCTGAGATTGAAGTTAACCGTAAAATGTTGGCTGACTTGGCTGTTAACGATGCAGCAGCTTTCACAGCTCTTGCAGATGCAGCTAAAGCTAAGCTTGGTAAATAATTAAAATAAGAACTGAGGATTTCCTTGGTTCTTTTTCGATAACTCTTAATGAAAAGTATGAAGAGGGAAATAGTCTGCCATGCCATTTATAGTATAGATAAAGGCATGTTGCTGATAAGATAGCTTTCATGATAAAGCTAGTTAAAAATAGGAATTTGCGATATAATAGAAAAAAATACTTATGTGAATAAAAAATCAGTAGAATGGAGAAATTATGTCAGAGAATCGTTTGGCTTGGGATCAGTATTTTGCGGCTCAGGCTCTCTTAATCGCTAATCGCTCAACTTGCAAACGAGCCAAAGTCGGTGCTGTCTTGGTCAAGGATAATAAAGTTATTTCAACTGGTTACAATGGCTCGGTTTCAGGGACTGAGCACTGTATTGACCATGAGTGCTTGGTTATTGACGGTCACTGCGTGCGGACCTTGCATGCTGAGGTCAATGCCATCTTGCAAGGAGCCGAGCGGGGCGTTCCCAAGGGCTTTACGGCTTATGTAACCCATTTTCCCTGCCTCAACTGTACCAAACAACTGCTTCAGGTCGGCTGCAAGCGCGTGGTCTACATCAACCAATATCGCATAGATGACTATGCTCAGTATCTCTACAAGGAAAAAGAGGTAGAATTAGTTCATTTGCCGCTGGATGATGTCAAGAAGGCCATCGCTCAGACGGATTTGGTTTAGTGGGAGAAGTTCTGGAGGTAAAAGGAGAAGGCAGATGAATGAGAGATTGGCAGCCGCTTGGCAGCATTTCTTTGAAGGACGGTTAAATAAGGCCGAAGAACTAGAGCGGCAGCTTGAAAAAGATTCCTTTAGCCGCTGGAATTTGCGAGCTTATCTTGCTGTAGAAAGGCAAGATTATCAGAATGCTTTTGCAAATTTGGAGCTTTATCTGATTCAGGCTCAGAATGATAGTGATATTGAAAATGAGCATATCGCTTATCATCAGCTAGGCTATGTTGCTAGAGCTGCGGGAGATTTTTATCAAGCTTTAGAGTGGATAGAAAAAGAAGCTGCTTTCCTAGCGATGTATTTCCCAGATGACCATTATCGTCAATCAGTAAATCTCTATGAGTTAGGCTACCTAAATCTTAAATTAGGCCGATTGACTCAAGCTCAGGAGTTTATGCGAAAGTCGCATATCTATGCTAAGGAGTCAGATGATGTGGTAAACCATGCATGTATTTGCCGAGGATTGGGTGAAATTGCTCAAGCTTTGGGAAATCTCAAAGAAGCAAGAACCAACTTTGCGGCTGCTATCAGACTTTTTGACCAAGCTGGTGATGCTATCGGTAAGGCGGAAGTTGAAGAGTTGTTAGCAAGCTGCCCTTAGTTTATCATTGCAATAAAGCTATAGTTTCTGATTATAGCTTTTTCTATTTAAAAAATTCTGAATTTTTTAGCGAAAAGTGGTATAATGAAGAAGTTATATAGTCCCGATAAGGTGGTAGGAAACTTCTATCAGTACTTTGTAACTCGCAAACAATGACGGCTCCAAAAGTCGCACGTCATTCTACGGTTGCCGCTATTCTGCGGTCAACCTATGCGTCTTACTAGCTTCAGAAATAAAAAGGTATTGTTTTTATTTCTTTCGCGTCGTAACTCGCAGGTGACATGTTTTTAAAGAGTTTTTGAGTTTGTTTACTTGTTTAATATTTTTTAAGGGGGGACATTTCTATGTCAGAACGTAAACTTTTCACGTCTGAGTCTGTATCGGAGGGGCATCCTGATAAAATTGCAGACCAAATTTCCGATGCTATTTTGGATGCTGTCTTGAGTCAGGATCCAGATGCCCATGTGGCTGCCGAAACAGCCGTTTATACAGGCTCGGTTCATGTTTTTGGTGAAATTTCGACCACAGCTTATGTAGATATTAACCGTGTGGTTCGTGATACCATTGCAGAGATTGGCTACACCAATACAGAATATGGATTTTCAGCAGAGACAGTCGGTGTGCATCCGTCTTTGGTGGAGCAGTCGCCAGATATTGCTCAGGGTGTCAATGAAGCTCTGGAAGTTCGTGGGAATGCGGATCAAGATCCATTGGACTTGATTGGTGCTGGAGACCAGGGGCTTATGTTTGGCTTTGCAGTGGATGAAACGCCAGAGCTCATGCCGCTTCCTATATCGCTCAGTCACAAGCTAGTCCGTCGATTGGCAGAGTTGCGCAAATCAGGAGAGATTGCCTATCTGCGTCCAGATGCTAAGTCACAGGTGACCGTTGAGTATGATGAAAATGACCAGCCAGTGCACGTGGATACGGTAGTTATTTCGACCCAGCATGATCCAGAAGTGACCAATGAAGAGATTCATCGTGATGTGATTGAAAAGGTAATTAAAGCAGTTATTCCAGCCCAGTATTTGGATGATAAGACGAAATTCTTCATCAATCCAACCGGTCGCTTTGTAATTGGCGGCCCGCAAGGTGACTCTGGCTTGACTGGACGTAAGATTATTGTGGATACTTACGGCGGTTATGCTCGTCATGGTGGCGGTGCCTTCTCTGGTAAGGATGCAACCAAGGTTGACCGCTCAGCTTCATACGCAGCTCGTTACATTGCTAAAAACATCGTGGCTGCTGGACTGGCCAAGAAAGCAGAAGTGCAGTTAGCCTATGCCATTGGTGTGGCTCAGCCGGTTTCTGTACGGATTGATACTTTTGGAACTGGTACTGTTGCAGAAAGCAAGCTTCAGGAAGCTGTTCGTCAGATTTTTGATCTGCGTCCGGCCGGTATCATTCAAATGCTGGATCTGAAACGCCCAATCTATCGTCAGACAGCAGCTTATGGCCACATGGGTAGGACAGATATTGACCTGCCTTGGGAAAAGTTGGATAAGGTAGAGGCATTGAAAGCATCAGTGCAGTAAGAAGATAGTTCTCAATCGTAATGGTTGAGAGCTTTTTTATATAGGTAATATTTGCAAGGCAAGCAGTCTAGCCTTGCGCTTCTCTCATTCCTGGTAATACTGTATTTTTCTGAAAATACTATTAAAAAAGTAATTTTTCAGTTTCATTTTAATTTCAATTGTCTTATTTATCTAAAAGTATAGGAAATTTCCCGAATCTGTGGTATAATAAATGGCAATACCTTGAAAGAGCTTTATTTTAAACATGAAAAAAATTGTAATACATGGTGGTCGCCCCTTAAAAGGAGAGGTGACTATTAATGGTGCTAAAAACAGTGTCGTTGCCTTGATTCCGGCTGTGATTCTGGCGGATGATATTGTAACGTTGGATGGCGTTCCGGATATTTCGGATGTGGATAGTCTGATTGATATCATGATTGCCATGGGGGCTAGTGTTACTCGCTCTGAGGACAGTCTGACGATTGATCCGCGTGGTATCCAAAATGTCCCTATGCCTTATGGAAAAATCAACAGTCTAAGGGCTTCCTATTATTTCTATGGCAGCTTGCTTGGCCGCTATGGTGAAGCGACGGTAGGTCTGCCTGGTGGCTGTGACTTGGGGCCGCGTCCTATTGACTTGCATCTCAAGGCTTTTGAAGCAATGGGGGCTAAGATGACCATGGATGGCAACTACATGAACCTATCCACAGGGGGTCAGCAGCTGAAAGGCGCTAGCATTTATATGGATACGGTCAGCGTGGGTGCTACCATCAATACTATGTTAGCTGCTGTCAAGGCAAAAGGTCGGACTATTATTGAAAATGCAGCGCGGGAGCCAGAAATCATTGATGTGGCAACTCTTTTGAATAATATGGGAGCGCATATCCGCGGAGCAGGAACTGATATTATCACGATTGAGGGGGTTCCACACCTCCATGGAACACGTCATCAAGTAATTCCAGACCGTATCGAGGCAGGAACTTATATCGCCCTTGCTGCGGCTATTGGTCAGGGAATTCAGATTAATAATGTCCTTTATGAGCATTTGGAGAGTTTTATTGCCAAGCTTGAGGAAATGGGTGTTCGGATGACGGTTTCTGAAGACAGCATTTTTGTCGAAGAGCAGCAAAACCTGCGAGCTATAAACATCAAGACTTCCCCTTATCCAGGCTTTGCAACTGACCTACAACAGCCGATTACTCCGCTCTTGCTGACGGCTAATGGCCATGGTAAGATTACGGACACCATCTATGAGAAGCGGGTTAACCATGTGGCGGAGCTGGCTAAGATGGCAGGTAAGATTTCGACCAGCAGCGACCAGATTGTCTATGAGGGGCCAAATCAGCTGCAGGGAGCTCAGGTCAAGGCGACCGATTTACGAGCAGGAGCTGCCTTGGTTATTGCTGGTTTGATGGCTCAGGGAAAGACAGAAATTACTAATATTGAGTTTATCCTGCGTGGCTATTCTAATATTATTGAAAAATTAACAAGTCTGGGTGCAGATATCCAGTTGATAGAAGAATAAGCGTTTTTCGCTTATTTTTTGTAGAGGTAGCAGATGAATTTATGGACACATTTAGCAGCCTGCTCATTTATTGAGACAGAGCATGCTTTTTTGCGGCCCATTGTCTTTGAAGATGCAGGAGCCCTATATAAGATTGCGTCCAATCCGGAAAATACTCAGTTCATCTTTCCGACAGAAGCAAGCCTAGAGGAAAGTGAATACGTCATTGCCAATTTCTTTATGAAAAATCCTCTGGGGATTTGGGCCATTTGTCACAAGGAAACGCAGGAAATGATTGGCTCTGTCAAGTTTGAAAAGATGGACGAGATCAAGAAAGAAGCTGAGTTAGGTTATTTTCTGCGGCAAGACTACTGGGGACGAGGGCTGATGACAGAAATTGTCCGAGAGATTGCTTTTCTATCTTTTACCCGCTTTGACTTCAAGCGTCTCAGCATTATTACTCATGCAGAGAACCTAGCTAGTCAAAAGGTAGCTCAAAAATCTGGCTTCAGCCTCTACCGGCAGTTTAAAGGGAGCGATCGATACACGAGGAAGATGAGAGATTATCTGGAGTACCGTTATGAGAGAGGAGATTTTAATGAGTAAGCATCAGGAAATTTTAACTTATCTTGAAAATCTTCCAATCGGCAAGAGGGTCAGTGTTCGCAGTATTTCAAACTATCTGGGAGTCAGCGACGGTACGGCCTATCGAGCGATCAAGGAAGCGGAGAACCGCGGTATTGTTGAGACCAGGCCTCGGAGTGGTACGGTTCGGGTCAAGTCCAAGAAAGTTGTCTTGGAGCATCTGACCTATAAGGAAATCGTTGATATTACAGGCTCAGAAGTATTGGCCGGAGAAGACGGTCTAGAAAAAGAATTTAATAAGTTCTCCATCGGAGCCATGACGGAGCAGAATATCCTGCGCTATCTGACAGAGGGCGGTCTCCTGATTGTTGGAGATCGGACAAAAATCCAGCTTTTGGCCTTGGAAAATGAGAATGCGGTGTTGGTTACTGGAGGTTTTGAAGTCAGCTCGGAAGTTCTGAAGATGGCTAATCTGCTTAATATACCGGTTCTCAGGACCAAGCACGATACCTACACCGTGGCAACCATGATTAATCGTGCCCTGTCCAATATGCAAATCAAGACCGATATTTTAACAGTGGAGCAGGTCTATCGCTCCAGCCACGAGTACGGCTTCTTGCATGATACAGATACTGTTCGTGACTATCTGGACTTGGTCCGCCGCAATCGTGCCAGCCGGTTTCCGGTTATCAATCAGCAGCAAATGTTGGTGGGAGTAGTAACCATGCGGGATGCAGGAGATAAGTCTCCTCTGACAACCTTGGACAAGGTCATGACGAAAAACGTCTTTATGACAGGCTTATCTGCTAATATTGCCAATATCAGCCAGCGCATGATTGCAGAAGATTTTGAAATGATACCAGTGGTTCGCAGCAACCAGACCTTGCTGGGCGTGATTACACGGCGGGACATTATGGAAAAAATGAGCCGTTCTCAGATTTCCAGCCTGCCGACTTTCAGTGAGCAGGTAGGACAGAAGATTAGCCGTCAGGATGATTTGTTTTCCTTTACTGTTGAGCCATTTATGCTGGAGCAAAATGGTGTGCTGGCCAACGGTGTGCTGACAGAAATTTTGACTCGGATTACCCAGCAGCTCATGGTCAACAGTGGCCGCAGCCTGATAATCGACCAGCTGATGATTTATTTCTTTCAGGCGGTCCAGATTGATGATCTGCTGCATATCCAGCCGCGTATTATCCGTCAGACTAGGCGGACAGCCATTATTGACTTTGAGATGTATTTGGAAGCGATGCTGGTTGCCAAAGCCACGATTACAGTGAAAATTAATTAAGAAGAGGAATTTAGAGAAAGAATGATTACTTTAAAATCACAGCGTGAAATTGACTTGATGGACAAGAGTGGAGATTTTCTGGCTTCTGTCCATATCGGTTTGAGAGACTTGATTAAGCCAGGCATTGACATGTGGGACATAGAAGAGTATGTCCGCAAGCGTTGTAAAGAAGACAATGCGCTGCCTCTGCAGATTGGTGTTGAAGGGTCTGTCATGGACTATCCTTATGCGACTTGCTGCTCTCTTAATGACGAGGTAGCCCATGCCTTTCCCCGTCATCAGAAACTGGTAGAAGGCGATGTCATCAGCGTTGATATGGTTGTTGGCTTGGTCGATAAGGCAGAGCTGGATGTGTCCAAGCTAGATTTTGACAATGTGGAACAGATGAAGCAACACACAGAGAGCTTCCGGGGCGGTGTGGCGGATTCTTGTTGGACCTATGCAGTAGGGAAAATTAGCCCAGAGGCTCAGCAGCTGATGGATGTGACCAAGGAATGTCTCTACCGTGGAATTGCGGCTGCCAAGGTTGGCAATCGTATTGGCGACATTGGCGCAGCTATTCAGGAATGTGCTGAAAGTCATGGCTATGGCGTTGTGCGGGATTTGGTCGGTCACGGTGTTGGCCCAACCATGCATGAGGAGCCTATGGTGCCGCATTACGGTCGAGCAGGACGCGGCTTGCGCTTGCGTGAGGGAATGGTTCTGACCATTGAGCCCATGATCAATACAGGTACCTGGGAAATCGATACGGACTTTGAGACCGGCTGGGCACATAAAACGCTGGATGGCGGCTTGTCTTGCCAGTATGAGCATCAGTTTGTCATTACAAAAGATGGTCCTGTCATTCTGACCAGCCAGGGAGAAGAAGGGACTTATTAGAAATCAAAGGCTGGGCACTTGTCTCAGCTTTTTTTGAAGGAGAAGAGAGTGAAGAAATTTTTTGCCAAGATTCGTAGAAATCAGTTTTTAAGAGAATTTTTCCGTTTTTATAAAGAGGCAGATAGTGAGCTGAGCAGCGTTGCAGTTGCTTATTATTGGCTGATTTCCGTTTTTCCCTTGCTCTTAATTGTGGTGAATATTTTGCCCTATTTTCACATTCCGGTGGCGGATTTTCTGACAGCTATCAAGGACATGCTACCAGAGACTTTATATGATGTTGTAGCAAAAGTCATGCGTGAAGTGCTAACCCAGCCCTCGACTGGCCTGCTGAGCTTCTCAGTCTTGTCGGCTCTTTGGACTTTTTCCAAGTCCATGAATTTCCTACAGATTGCCTTTAACAAAGCCTATGGGGTAGCTAAGAGTCGGGGGCTGATTTCCCATCGCGTCATGAGTTTGGTTGTCAGTATTGGCCTGCAGATTCTCTTTGCCTTGGCCCTCTTTCTGACCATGTTTGGTCATATGTCGCTTGATTTTCTCCGTACCTATTGGAAGCTGGATAGCCAGCTCTATCAGCACTTGCAGAATTTTACCGAGCCTCTGATTTACGCCGTACTCTTTGCGGTTTTGGTTATGTTTTATTATTTCCTGCCCAATGTGAAAATTAGCAAGAAACGCTATGTTCTGCCCGGCAGCGCCTTTGTGCTCTTGACTATTCTGGCTTTGCTGAATATCTTTTCCGTCTATATGGATAATTATTTAAATCACCTAGTTGATGTTCGCTTTTTCAGCTCTATCATTATGGTTGTGATGATGTTTTGGTTTATCATAATTGCTAAAATTTTGATTGTTGGTGCAGTGCTTAATGCCAGTATCCAGAGCTGCTGTGAGTCAGGGTTTCAAGTTGAGAGCACTGGACGCTTTACTTTCAAGAAGAAGGAGCAGGATGGGGAAGGTGAATTATAATATGGCATTATTTAAGAATGGTAGAAGAGGATGATAAGATGAGAAGAAAAAGTAGAATTGTTTTATGGCTACTGCTAGGTGGAATATTTTCCATAATTACACTAACTGGTTGTAGGACACTGAATCCCTCGGTTCCTGAAAATCGAACAGAGGAAGAATATGTTCTGGAAAATAGCTTCAAGCCTTTCTTTAACTTTTTAGCAGCAGAAAAGAAAGATTTATCAACTGTTCAAGAATATAGCTCTTATTTATTGGAACAGGAGAATCCCTCAAGTACTTTACAACACCATAAAATTGATTTAGAAAGAAAAGGCAATATATTAGAGGGAAATTATAATATTGGTTATAATGATGGGGAGCCAAATTCAACAGACAACTTTACAAACCATTACTTATAAAGCTAATGATTACCTTGATTTTATAAAAGAGATAAAAGAGAATTATAATATTAAGAGTAAGAGTTATGTGAGTATTACTTTAACTAATAGAGGATATGGAGAATTTTCTGTGGATATCAGTATTGAAGCTGAGAATGGACAATATATTAGTGTTTTAAATCATATTGTGTTGAAAAAAACAGAGGAACAGTAGAAAAATACTAGAAGATAAAACCTTTGTTAAATTCTTGCATTTTTCAATTTAAAGAGGATTTTCTTCTTTTTCTTTTCGGTTAATTTTATTGCATTTGCAATAAAATGTGTTATAATAGAGTCAAATAAAAATTAAAGGAGGGGATATGTCAGTATTGCGGGAAATTGGGATTATTGCTCGAGCTTTGGATTCCATTGCTAATATTGAGTTTCGTGATATAGAGCTAGCAAGAGGTCAATACCTTTATTTGGTGCGAATCGCGGAGAATCCAGGGATCATCCAAGAGGAGCTGTCGGAGCTTCTCAAGGTGGATCGCTCAACGATTGCCCGCTCTGTCAAGAAGCTAGAGGCCAAGGGCTTGGTCCAGCAGAAGGCAGCCAAGGGCAACAAGAAGAACAAGGAATGGTTTGTGACGGAAAAAGGAGAAAAACTTTATCCTTTGATCCTAGCTGAGAATGACTATTCTGAAGAGACTTCCCTGCAGGGCTTTTCTCAAGCGGAAGTTCAAGCCTTGGAGAAAATGCTGATCCGAGTGCGTGAAAACATCACAGGTGACTGGGAAGCCGTCAAAAAAGGACAAAAAAGAAACTATTAAGATTAAAGAGGTGCATCATGAAAGTTACAGTTGAACATGAATTTTGGCAAGTATTTCCGGAAGGTCAGATTAGTGTTTTAGTGGTCAAGGGACTGGATAATAGTGTGGATGAAAGTAAGGACCCATATTTCAAATCCCTGCTGGATAAGGGAGCGAAACGAGCTGAGGACTTTATCTTAGATGAGAACTTCACTCAAAATGAAGTCATTCAGGAGTGGCGGCAGGCTTTCAGCAAATTCAAGACCAAGAAAGGAGCACGATCCTCTATCGAAGCCCTGCTCAAGCGGGTTAGTCAGGGGCGGGAATTTCATCCAATCAATCCTTTGGTCGATATCTACAACAGTGTCTCGCTGTCTTATGCGGTTCCATGTGGCGGTGAGGATTTGGATAAGATTGTTGGAGATTTACGTCTAGGAAAAGCAAAGGGTGGCGAAGCCTTTTTCCCGCTGGGAGCTGAGAGTGACGCGCCGGCTCTGCCAGAAGAAATCATCTACTATGATGAAGAAGGGGCTGTCTGCCGTTGCCTTAACTGGCGAGAAGCCCAACGAACTATGCTGACAGAAGCGACCAAGGATGCCATCTTGGTCATTGAGGCCATCAATGGAGAGCAAGCAGCGCGTGCACAAGCAGCCATGACAGAACTCCAGACTCTGATTGAGGACTATTTTGGTGTCAAGGGTGAAATCACTCATCTGACGCTTGACAATCCAAGCTTGGAAATTTAAGACTATAAAAATCTGGATCAGAATTATCTGGTCCAGATTTGCTTTTATAGGGTGAAATAGACTGATTCGTTGTTATTTTTTCTTGTTTTCAAAGATGAAGAGTTTACTGAAAACATAGTTGAGAACAATAATAAGTACTTGAGAAAAAAGTGACTCGATAGAGTTGATAAGATTGCGGTTATTGTTGACAAATTGCCCGATAATATTAGGGTAAGTATCTACTAATAATTTTGCAAGAACAATATCCAGCAAAAGAGTGCCAGAACGAGCCAGAGCAAATTTAAGAAGTCGTTTTTGCCAACCTTTGCGCTGCTGTTTAAAGACAATGGTATCATTTGTGATAAAGGCAAAAAGTACTGCTGTGACATTAGCAGTAATGGTCGCAAATAATGTCTGTCCTGTAAGAGCGAAGATAAGGAGACGAGTAGTCATATAAACAAGGGTAGCTGCCACACCAAAGAAGAGGTAGGACAGAACCTCATTGTCAAAGAATTTTTTGATTAAAGTTTTCATAAAGATAGTCTATCATATTTCTAGGATTTATGCTATACTAGTTGGGTTGCCAAATCTGTGGGGCAATCAACTAATGATGCTCCTCTTATGCGAGGCAACCCTTGGCGCTTAACTTCTTTCGCCAAGCATATTATACGCGGTAAAGCCGCTAAAGGAGAAAACATGAAACAAGAAAAACTGAGAGTTCGTGATTTGGCTCAGATTGCCATTGTTGCTGCTATTTATGTAGCTCTTACGATTACGCCCCCTTTAAATGCTATTAGTTATGGGGCCTATCAGTTCAGAATTTCTGAAATGATGAACTTTATGGCATTTTATAACCGAAAATATATCATGGGAGTCACCATTGGTTGTATGATTGCTAATCTCTATAGTTTTGGAATCGTTGATGTCTTCGTCGGCGGTGGGTCAACCTTAGTCTTCCTGTCACTGGGAGTCTACCTCTTCAATCGCTATAAGAATCAATATCTGATTAAAGGCTTGATTCGTTTGGATCACTTCTATTTTGCGATTTTCTTCTCTATTTCGATGGTGACCATTGCTGCAGAATTACATTTCTTGCAAGGCTTGCCATTCTTTCTGACTTGGTTTACAACAGCCATTGGAGAATTTGCTTCTTTGATTGTTGGAGCTATCCTTATTAACCAGATTACAAAAAGTATTGATTTGACAAAATAGGCTTTTTGTGGCTCTGATGTGTGTAAATAGACAGATTGGAAGCATTTGCATATTTTTTTACTTCATGGTATGCTAGAAGTGTACATTTAGACTAAGATTAGTCTCATTAAACTTCTTGGTAGGGGAGACCAAAAAAACAACGCAAGGAGGTTCTGTATGGAACAAAATGAGCAGCTTAGGGAGTATTTGATAATCAAAAAAGAGGCCTATCATTGGCTTCTTTGGTGGGGACTTGCATACCTTATTGGAGTGGCGGGTGTCATTATATTACTATATAATGATTTACCGTCCTACAATAGGTATTTTTCTATTCTCACGATTATTATGCTCCCTATTTGGTTTGTCGGGGCTTTTCCTCTATTTATGGCAAAAAATCAAATAGAAAAAGAGCACCCAGAATTTAACGCTGTTAAGACCAAAGAGGTCGTGGTGCCTATGTCTATGCGGAAAAAGCGATATCTGATGCTTCTTCCAGCGCTCGTAGTTGTGGCTTTTGTCTTTGTGAAAAGCTATCAGTCGGGCATGGCAGAGAAAGAAAAAAAGGAAATCTACGAGATTATCCAACAGTATCGTAATTAAGGAAGGAGAAGAGTATGGCAAGTGATGAAGAATTGAAAAGCAGGGTAGAAAACCTGAGCGGTGAAAAGAGAAAATATGAGCGGGTGCGAAATAGTATTCGGTCGCATAGTTTGAGTCATATGCGTAGTCTGGATGATATGAACAATTTTATCGATTATTGTGAAAAAATCATCGGCATTGTAGACGGTGAAGAGGGCTATCATTACATCAGCAATCTTTCTGAACATCTCAAAGAAGATGTCAAAACGATGAAAAAATACCGCGACTATGTTCGTGACGCCAATCAGTCATTCGTCAATCTGCACAATCTTTTAGAATCGAAAATCAGTAGCCTTGACAGTCAGATTGATAGTGCTAAATCTGAATACAATGAAGGAAAATGGAATCCTTTCGAAAGAATGTGGTAATTAAGGAGGAGTGTGTATAAATGAATACAAATATCAATGATATTCAAGACCGTTATACGGCTGAGACGGTACAATACGAAAGTAGCAATATTGCTGCGGTGTTGGAAAATCTAAAAGCAGCCGTGACTTTGATAGAGACAACCATTCCTTCTAATATCTCCGCTATGGAAAGCAGTGAGAGCCTCTGGAGCGGAAAGGCTAAGGAGCAATATCTGGGGCTGAAGGATTTTCTCAAACAGTACCAAGGTGATTTTTCTTCTAGCGTGAAGGAGCTGAAAACGGCTGTTGAGGGGCTGGAAACCCTGCTCAATTCAACTTCCCAAGCCAATGTAAAAAAGGAGATTGACAACGGATGAAGACTTTTACTTTGGAGGCGATTTACGCCTTACACATGTTTAACGATTATTCGGATGACCTCTTCTTTCTGCCCCTGCCTAGCGAAGAGGGAAAAACTCGCTTGGAAAATCTGCGCCAGGTTTTAGAAAAAGGCTACGAGGACTTGGGGAAAATGGGCTTGGTGATTGATAACGAGCCGACGGAAGAGTGCGCTTATTACGGCGCTTTTCTGGAGCGTTATCACAAGGCGATTTACCATTGTCAGGTGGACAGCAATTATTTCTGCGCGCAGGAAACCGACAGCAACAAGTGGACGACGACGGTCATCAAGCAGATTGGCGATAATCAATATGTGATTGAAACTTTGCATAGCCTGGTTTTTCTGGCGCATTTGAAAGACATTCATCCGATTTTGAAGGACTTGGAAGAGAAGCGCAAGAACTACGCTTACTACAGCTGGGAACCTTTTTCGGCTTTTCGCTTACAGGCTTACTATGCCGACAATGAAGCCATTCGTTTGCAGACATTTCGGCGCAAGGAGCTGCTGAAAGACAGTCTCTTTTTGGAGGCGCCATCGGGCTTGTATGAGTTTGATGTGGCGCATGAACGCATTCGCTCGATGGACGGTGAGGAATTACGAGATGAGATTATCCACGATTTGAAAGTGAGGGTGTAATATGGCAGACAAAATTAGTATTGACCTAACGCAGCAGGAACAGCTTTTGCTCCATATCCGAACTATGGTCACTTCAGCAACCCAGCTGAGTACGAAATTAAAAGAAGGAGTTGACGGCTTGCCTGCGCTCACTTCAAAGGGAGAAGTGCATAATCGTATGGTTGGAAATGAGAATCAGCTGATTCGATTTGTCACGAAAGCGCAGACTTTTCAGACTTTGACCGAGGTCATATTTAAGCACACACAGACCACCTATAGCGAATTTATTGATACTGATAAGATACTGGCTATGGACATCGCCAACAGTATTTTATATAGCTCCGAGACTTCTGCTGAGGACAAGCAGGGGATAAAAGACGATCCTAAGGGCTCTGTTGACAAGCTGAAAAAATCTATTCAAGACGAGAATGGTGAAATTCACAAGAATATGAAGGGGACCAAGTCTTCTGATATTATCATCGGTACTGGTGGAGCCTGATAGAGAGGAGTTACAATGGCTAAATATTATACGAATGAACCTGACTTTAAAGAAGGCTCTAAGACGGGTTGGTTTCACAGCAACATCAACTGCGTAAAGGACTTGCTACGCGATATTGATGAAGTGTCAAATAAGGTCAATTCTGAGGGCTTAGCTCATCTCTATGTGGCAACGGGAGAAGCGACTTTGGGGCGTGACATGCCCGTCGGTCCTTTTGAAGATGCGGAGCACCATGCTCTTCATCGCTTGGATGCCTCTAAGAAAGTCCACAAGGAAATCGTCCAAAATATTGACGGGAAATTCTTTGAGGGCTTGGATAATGCTTTGGAGAGTCTCAATAAGGTCAACGAAGGGAAAAACCAGTATAAGAGTAAGTATTTGACTTATACGAAAACCAACACGACTTACGATGAGTACGGGACTGCGATAGAGTACACCACCACGGAACACTACAGTATTTCGGATATTGTCAATAGCGACAAAACCCCGATACCCGCCGCCAAGGAACTCTACGATGCTAAGCTCAAGCTGGCAAAAGAAGGCTTGGCGAAGATTGAGAAAGAAGATCATGAGAATTACGAAAAGCTCAAGGGCTTGAGCGACCAACAGCTCATGGAAGCTATGTTTCCGACGCAAGTCGGCGAGTACGAGCGGGCGCGCTCGACTTGGAAGGAGGACAACAAAGGCTGGTTGCAGTGGGTTGAAATTGGTGGTAAAATTATAGCAGTGGGTGCCATTATCGCAGGGAGTGTCCTGAGCGGAGGAACACTCGCTCCTATCCTTATCGGAGCAGGGACAGCTTACCTGGTGGCAGATAGCGGTTATCAGGCGTTTAGCGGGGAGACCATTTCGGGGAAACGGCTGACTGACGGGGAGCGCATCTGGGCAGGTGTGGACGCAGTCTTGACGGCAGCGACCGGTGGCTTTGCGACCTATGCCAGCGTGCTTGCCAAGACAGGGAAAGCCGCCTCTACGACGGTACAGACAGTCGGCAAGGTTGCCAATTATGCCGATGATGCCAATGACATCGCTCATACGGTGACCGCGATGCAGGATGACCCCTTGGGCGCAGCACTCCAATTTGGAATAGGGCGTGCGATTGGTCAT
>NZ_ALKI01000006.1:0-17321 GCF_000286495.1 Streptococcus sp. AS14 | reverse complement strand
CACCTCACTTGCCATAACTGTCAGAGTATCGGAAATCTCTTGGAACATCTGCCGCTCGGTCTTGTCACCACGGAAGATTTGGTTGTAGAGAATCCCATCCTTGATAAAGAGCACCCGCTTGGCGCGGCTAGCCGCTGCCGTTGAGTGGGTTACCATGAGAATAGTTTGACCTCGTGCATTGATATCGTCAAAGACATCCAACAACGCTGCCGAAGACTTGGAATCCAAGGCTCCTGTCGGCTCGTCTGCCAGCAGAATCTCAGGATCTGTGATGATGGCTCGAGCCACTGCTACCCGCTGCTTCTGGCCACCGGAAATCTCATAAGGAAACTTCTCTTGCAGCTTGTTAATCCCCAGCTCGTTGCAGGTCGTAACCAGCTTTTGCATCATCTCGGTAATGGGACGGCGAGAGAGGACCAGTGGCAGGAGAATATTATCCTTGACCGACAGGGTATCCAGCAGATTGAAATCCTGAAAGACAAAACCTAATTTCTCCCGGCGGAAGCTGGAAGCCTGGCTGTTTTTGATGGTTGCTGTGTCTGTTCCATTGAGAAAGACGCGGCCCTCAGTTGGCTTGTCCAGCATGGCTAGGATGTTGAGCAGGGTGGATTTCCCAGAGCCTGACTCACCCATGATGGCGACATATTCGCCTTTTTCTACCGTAAAGTGAATGTCTTTCAAGGCCTCTACTTGGCTGCCCTGAAAGCGGGTTTTATAAATTTTTTTCACATGTTGTACGTCTAATAATGTCATACTCGAACCTCTTCTTTATTTAACTTGATACTACTATCATACCGGAAAGACAGACAAGTTTCCATAACCTAATCTTTCATTTTGCCTGCCAATCTTACATTTTTGTCATCTTGTGCTCCAAGTCAGATAAAGAGAAAAGTCAACTGACCTTTCTCTTATCCTTGAATACCGGAAACTCTCAGTGACTGTACTGCAGCCAGAAATAATATTGACTGGAAGCACAGCCTAGGCGAGTCTTCTCGATTTCTTCCTTGGAAATCTTTTGAGCTTTAGGTTTACTTTGGCGATGGTTAAAAAGATTGATTTTCATAGCAAGCCTCCTTCTTGAAATCTGATTATTAGTTTGGAAGACGTTTATCTTCTTTTTCTTTACACTTATAGGATACCGAATTCCCAGGCTAGCTGCCATAAGATAACCTTTCATTTTAGCCTTTAAACTTACATTTTTGTCACTTAGAAAAATAGTTTTCGATTGCCCTTAAACTGCATCAATAGGCCTAAATTCAACGATAACTATCGGCTTCTTTCATCAAGCACATAAAAAAAAACAAGCGTCAATTTTCATTGACACTTGTTTTCTGTTTTATTTTTTGAAACGAATCCCAAAATAAACCCCACAACCAACTATTAGAATCAGACCGAAAGCAAGTAGCGTAAAGCTGATTTCTGTACCTGTGAAAGGCAGAATTTTCTTCGTCTTCCCCTTATCTCCAGGTTTATCTTGGTCTTTTTCTATTGGTTTATCTTGATTTGATTTTTTCGGATCTGGTTCATCTGTTTTTTTAGACGGATCCTTGTCTGGGCCAGTCGGTTTCGTTTGGTCAGTTACGACTAACGTCCCATCCTTGTATTCTACTGTATTTCCATCAGCATTTACAACTGTTACTGTGCCATCAAGATTCACTTGGAACACAATGTCGGTAACAGCTAGGTAACCGGTTGGGGCTGCAGCTTCATGGAAGGTATATACTCCAGGAGCTAATCCAAGCTCATGCGATGTATTTGCTTCTGAAGTCCATTTCGCTACAGGATTGCCAGTTGCCTCTTTGCCTTGGAAAATTTGAATCTCTGCACCAGCAATTTCAGTACCGCCGAGGTTGATCTTGCTGAAGGTCACCTTACGTGGAAGATCATCGTCTTTATCCGTTACTGTAACAGTTGAGCCGGTTGTTACGACCTTGTTCTCTTCACCCTTAGAGTCTTTCTCGCCAACGTTTGTCACTTCCACTGTACCGTCTGTTTTGACTTGGAAGGTGATGTCGGTTACTTTGAGGTAACCGGTTGGAGCTGCTTCTTCATGGAAGGTGTAGGTACCAGGTGCCAAGTTGATTTCCTTAGACTTACCAGCTTCGGATGTCCAGCTTTCTACGGCTGTTCCTTCTGCCTTGTCGCCTTTAAAGATCTTGATTTGTGCACCTGCGATTTCAGTACCGCCGAGATTAACTTTACTGAAAGTAATAGTCTTGGGACTGTCATCGTCTTTATCCGTTACAGTAACTTTAGAACCATTAGCTATGACCTTGTTTTCTTCACCCTTAGAATCTTTTTCTCCTACGCTAGTCACTTCCACTGTACCGTCTGTTTTGACTTGGAAGGTGATGTCGGTTACTTTGAGGTAACCCGTTGGAGCTGCTTCCTCATGGAAGGTGTAAGTGCCAGGTGCCAAGTTGATATCCTTAGACTTACCAGCTTCAGAAGTCCAGCTTTCTACGGCTGTACCTTCTGCCTTGTCGCCCTTGTAGATCTTGATTTGAGCTCCTGCGATTTCTGTACCACCAAGGTTAACTTTACTGAAAGTAATGGCTTTGGGACTATCATCGTCTTTATCCGTTACTGTAACAGTTGAGCCGTTTGTTACGACCTTGTTTTCTTCGCCCTTAGAGTCTTTCTCGCCAACGTTTGTCACTTCCACTGTGCCGTCTGTTTTGACTTGGAAAGTGATGTCAGTTACTTTCAGGTAACCTGTTGGGGCTGCTTCCTCATGGAAAGTATAGGTACCAGGTGCCAAGTTGATATCTTTAGACTTACCAGCTTCGGATGTCCAGCTTTCAACTGCTTGGCCTTCTGCCTTGTTGCCCTTGTAAATCTTGATCTGAGCCCCTGCGATTTCTTCTCTACCAAGGTTGACCTTACTGAAAGTAATGGCTTTGGGACTATCATCGTCTTTATCCGTTACTGTAACAGTTGAGCCGTTTGTTACGACCTTGTTTTCTTCACCCTTAGCGTCTTTTTCACCAACATTTGTCACTTCTACTGTTCCATCATGCTTGACTTGGAAAGTAATGTCAGTAACTTTAAGGTAGCCGGACGGTGCCGCTTCCTCATGGAAGGTATAAGTGCCAGGTGCCAAGTTGATGTCCTTAGACTGATTAGCCTCAGAAGTCCAGCTTTCAACAGCTTGACCCTGCGCCTTGTTGCCTTTGAAAATCTTAATTTGAGCGCCAGCAATCTCAGTACCGCCGAGGTTGACCTTACTGAAGGTCACCTTACGTGGAAGATCATCGTCCTTATCCGTTACTGTAACAGTTGAGCCGTTGGTTACGACCTTGTTCTCTTCACCCTTAGAGTCTTTCTCTCCGACATTGGTTACTTCTACTGTTCCGTCAGTTTTGACTTGGAAAGTAATGTCAGTAACTTTAAGGTAGCCGGTCGGTGCCGCTTCCTCATGGAAGGTATAAGTGCCAGGTGCCAAGTTGATGTCCTTAGACTGATTAGTCTCGGATGTCCAGCTTTCTACTGCCTTCCCTTCGGCTTTCTCGCCCTTGTAGATCTTGATCTCAGCACCAGCGATTTCTGTACCGCCGAGATTGACCTTACTGAAAGTAATGGCTTTAAGACTATTGTCCTCTTTATCGGTTACAGTAAGAACCAAGCCATTTGCTTCAACAGAATCTGTTGCACCTTTAGCATCAACTGTAATGGTACCATCAGAATGAACTGTGAATTTTATATCTTCTACAGCTACAAACCCAGTAGGAGCAAGGCTCTCTTTCAGAGAATAAGTCCCTGGAGCTAATTTTACTACCTTAGATGCGTTAGCTTCGGATGTCCACTCTGCAAGAGGTTTAGCTTCAGGACGAATCCGACTGCCTTTGTAGAGTTTCAATTTCGCCCCTGGGATTTCCTTCCCGTTTGGATCTACTTTCTTGATCGTCACATCTCGTTCTGAGTCGTCATCCTTGTCTGTTACCTTCAAGATTGCTCCGTCAGTCACAACCTTATTGTTTTCTCCTTTGGAGTCTTTCTCGCCGACATTGGTCACTTCCACTGTGCCGTCATGTTTGACTTGGAAAGTGATGTCGGTTACTTTCAGGTAACCAGTTGGAGCTGCTTCCTCATGGAAGGTGTAAATACCAGGCTCCAAATTGATTGCTTTAGACTGATTAGCTTCGGAAGTCCAGCTTTCAACAGCTTGACCCTGCGCTTTGTTGCCTTTGAAAATCTTAATTTGAGCACCAGCAATCTCAGTACCGCCTAGGTTGACCTTACTGAAGGTAATGGCTTTAGGACTATTGTCCTCCTTGTCGGTAATCGTCAGAATTGAACCTGCTGCTTGAACAGTATCTTCTGCTCCTTTTTTCACAAGAGCAACAGTACCATTAGCACCTACTGTAAATGTGATATCTTCTACATATTGATAACCAGTAGGAGCGTTAGCTTCAGTCAGTGTATAGGTTCCTGGAGACAGTTTTATGACTTTAGAAGTGTCAGCCTCAGAAGTCCAGTCTGCAACAGGAGCTTCTTCCTGGTCAACATGATCACCTTTATAGATTTTCAGTTGCGCACCAGGAATTTCTTTTCCGTTTGGATCTACTTTTTTGAAAGTTACATCCTGCTCGGTTACCGTCTTCTTATTGACGATCTCGCGCGATACAGATTTGTCTGTTCCAAAATCCTGGGAACCAATCTTAATTTCCTCAGTTAATTTATCATATCCTGTAGGAGGAGTCACTTCACGGATGGTATAATCATCGCGCAACAAGTCACCCAAGTTAGCATTCCCGTTAGAATCTGTAGTTAATTTCCCGACAACTGCACCGCTCCGATCACGAACAACTTCAAATTCAGCACCTTGCAGATTTTCACCATTTTCATTGACCTTATGGAGCTTAATGGTGAAAACATAGCCTTCTCCAACACCGCCAGCAATTTGATAAGAGCGATTTTCAGCTGATGTCGTTGTTTGACCACCGTTATAGGTCATTGTAGCACTATTGGAAACACGCTCACCATCAACAAGATCGTAATCTGCTTTTGTCTTATAGTCCAGCAAATACCCGAAACCATCCATGTCGCCAAGGTCGATCGTGAATCCATCACCAGCAGCATTTTCCGTGATTTTTGATTGGAAATTAGCTGTCACGTCTTCTGTTGAATCCCGCACCCAATCTCCATTATTCCAGCGCCAAGCAATTTTATAGACCCGAATTGAGTCTCTCATGATTTTAAAATTAGGCGAGGTAATCTTGTCAGTTATCGTTACATCGGTATAATGCTCCATATTGCGGTTAATCGCAATATTGTAATGAACTTCGTTCTTACCGTCTTCTGCTGCCTGATAAGAGCTCTTCTCAATTTTTGAGTCATATCTTTTGGGTGGTCCATTATAATGGACGATTCCCGGATACAACATCCGACCTCCTACGGTAAATCCACCATTCAAGTCACCTTCTTGTCTCACTACATCATGGTCAACTCGTGCATAGAAGAAGAATTCTCCTTGAACACCAGACTTTTGCTCAACATAATTTGTATAGGTCAAAGTAATGGTCTTGTTGGTTGAATCCAAAAATCCATTTGCCACTACGTTATCCGAGCTGTCTTTAAGCTCAATAGCTGAAGAGTTCCCAAATGCATACTCAGAAGGCAAGGTGATTTTTGTCGTATCTCCTTGATGTACTTGGTTATCCGGCAAGACAAACTTTGCGTAAACTCGAAAAGTTTCCCAAATATCAATTCCCTGCGTCAAATCACCACCTGAAGAATTCTTCAGGCTCATCTCAGTGATAACATCACCAAACTCAGCTGCTTGCACCTGAGTAAGAGGAGCTACTGATGGCAAAATGACTCCTAAACAAAGAATAATAAGGTGGAGCAATGCTCTAATCCTTTTGTTCATGCAATTTTCCTTTCTCACAATATTCAGTTTTAAATGTACAATGTAATTGTATACTAACTGAGCTTCCCCATCTTGTCAGTGCCCGCTTTCTAAAAAGCGAACATTTATAGATACATTACATCTACATTTTATCATACTATAAGAAAAATGGCTATACACAAAAGAAGATTTTTTTAACATTTGTTTACCTTTTTGTCATTTAGAAGAGGTGGACGATTTATATGGTTCATTCGCAAATCAAACCACTATTGTTAGGGTCAATTACGTCTGACAATCAATGTCCTCAATAACATAGAAAAACCGGAAAAAGTCCAGTTCTTCTGATTTATTTCCTAAACGTCAGGACATAAAATTTTCCGTCCCAGAGGAGTTTCAACTCCTTCTCCTTGACACCGGCCGGTATAGCGGCCTCAATTTCTCCCAAATCAACGGTAGCGTCCTTAAAATAGTCCTTGCTGAAGTGGTTCTTCTTATATTGCTGGTCCACATAGTCTGCCGTCTCGTCTGAAATCATAATCTTAGTTCCTGGCTTAGCCACCCGCAGCATTTCCTGCATGGCCTTGGCCTTATCACTAAAGAAATTAATTCCACCGATATGATAGACGATGTCAAAGCTATTATCTGCAAAAGGCAGATCCTCTGCACAAGCATGAAAGAGTTGCAGATTTGTCTTCTTGGCACAGGATTTCTGACATTTTTTCAGCATGCCTATGGAAATATCTGCCCCAACAAAGTCTAGGCTTTTCAGGTCAATATTCTCAGGAATGTAGCGCAGGTCTTGACCAGTCCCGATAGAGACATAAAGGACGGATAGATGATCTTTCCATTCTATTTCTGCCATCTGGTCCTTTCTCAGCTTGTCAATAGCTTTGCCATGGAGAAGTGGCCCTATCCATTTTTCACCAAAATCATACCAGCGAGCCAAGCGATTGTACATGGTCATATACTTGGCATTGTCCCCTGAGACATAGTCCGAATTCAGCGCCAGATAGATGTCTCCATCTTTTTGAAAATCCGCTAACTTCAAACCTGGCTTGAACTTCTCTTGTATTTTTGTATCTGTCATATCTTCTGTCTCCTTTTTCTATTTGTCATTTATTATAGAGGATTCTGAGACAAAAACAAGAGTTTTTCCGTAAGTGGCTGCCCTGCATAAGTAACTGGAAGAAATTGCTCAGTAAGTTGCAAAATAGCTAGACAAAATAAGCAAACAAAAGAAGATAAAGCATTCTGCCTTATCCTCTCTTTGTTTATTTACTCAGTCGAGTCTTACGGTAAAGTCCTAAAAGAGCCAGGACTACCAGACCAGCAAGAACTAGTCCAAGGCTTTCAGCAGAGCCAGTCGCAGGAAGAACTTTTTTAGATTTTCCTTGACCGTCTGCTGCTTTATCAGAATCAGATGATTGATTTGGCTTAATGCCACCTTGAACTGCTTTATCAGGCGTACCAGGTGCAGCTGGTGCCGCTTGGTCAGTAATGAACAACTTACCATCTGTATACTCTACTGCATTGCTATTAGCGTCTAGAACTGTTACAGTGCCATCTTCATTGACTTGGAAGACAATATCAGTCACAGCCAGATAACCTGTCGGAGCCGCTTCCTCATGGAAGGTGTAAATACCTGGCTCTAGGTTAATTTCCTTAGATTGGTCAGCTTCTGAAGTCCAAGATGCGACAGGACTGCCCTTGCTTTCCCGTCCCTTGAAAATCTGAATCTGAGCACCGGCAATTTCCTCACCAGCTAGATTGACCTTACTGAAAGTAACCTGTTTATCTGTTGGAGTTTGAGTTTTCTTATTGACCACATTGACTGCAACCAATCTGCTGTCTCCAGAATCTCCAGATTCCGGACTGCCTACGTTCAAAGTCTTACCAAAATCTGTTGGACTGATGGTAATATCCTCTGTCAGGCGATCGTAACCAGCTGGAGCAGTCGTTTCACGCAGGATATAAGTGTCACGCAGAAGATTACCAACTTCCGCGTTCCCATCTGCATCTGTCGTGATTGTGCCAACCACCTTATTGGTCGCTTTCCGCACCACTTCAAAGACTGCACCGCTCAGAGAAGCATTAGACTCATCTGTCTTGTGGACCTTAACCTTGAAGTTATAGCCTTCGGACTTTCCGCCAGCAATCTGATAAGAGTACTCGTTGGTGACAGATACTGTCTCGGTATTGTTGTAGTTCATAGTAGCCCTATTTCCTACAACTTCTCCATCAGCCAAATCATAGTCGGCCAGCGTCTTGTACTCAACTAGGTAGCCGAAACCTTCTACATCACCGAAGTTGATTGTCAAGCTATCGCCTTCAGCGCCAAAGGTCATCTTAGACTGGAAATCTGCTGTTACGTCTTCAGTCGAATCACGCGCCCAATCTCCATTATTCCAGCGCCAAGAAACCTTATAAACCCGTACAGAGTCTTGAACAATCTTAGCGTTTGTATCACCCAACTTGTCCGTCACAGAGACATTTTTGTAGTTGCCCATGTTGCGGTTAATGGCTACATTGTAGCGGATTTCATTCTTAGCATCAGCATCCCACTGAAAAGCACTCTTTTCTAGCAGAGACTCATACTTTTTCGGAGGTCCATTATAGTGAATGCTGCCGGCCGGAATCCTATTATTGCCTACAGTGAAAGTAGCTGGAATATCCCTTTCCTCTGTGACGACCTCGTGGTCAATCCGCGAATAAAAGAAAAACTCGCCTCTGACACTGGACTTCTGCTCCACATAGTCTGTGTATGTCAGCGTGATGGTCTTGGCATTGCTATCCAGGACTCCATTAGCCACCAGGGCTCCGTTTTCATCCTTGAGCTCAATAGCTGAGGAATTCCCAAAGGTAAATTCGTTCGGCAAATGAATCACTGTCGTATCACCCGCATGGGCTTGGTTGTCCGGCAGGGCAAACTTAGCATAGACTCGGAAGGTCTGCCAGATATCTACACCATTGGTCAGCTGCTTACCAGAGTTAGTGGTCAGGTGCATCTCAGTGATGACATCATTGAGCTCCGCCGCATGAGCCTTAAGGGTTCCGGCTAGGAAAGGCAGGAACACTCCTAGACAGAGAATGATGAGCTGAAACCATACTCTCAGTTTTTTATTCATGCAATCTTCCTTTCTCACAAGTAAAATTTGTTTAAAAGTACAGCGTATTGGCCAGCCAGTCGAACACGTTCTTTTCATGTTTTTCTGCCTTTTTGACAAACACTGGAAAGACAATACTAATTCATTGTACCATATTGACTATTAAAAAACTATAGGAATGCTCACAGGGTTTTAGCATAAAAAGGAGAAAAAAGACGCTAAGCCTTCTCTCTCCTATTGATACGCAAAACAGGTCAAAAGATGACCTAAAAATCATTGAACAAATTATGCTCTTCTATTTTGACAAAAAAGTCAATCTTTCTGTGACGCACTGGAAGTTGCGTCTACCTGATTCTGATCTGTTTCTTCTTGTTTGGAAGAATTTCTTTCCGTCTTATTTGAAGTGTCGGGCTCTTTCTGTACATGCCTGCAGGCCGTTAGGATAAAGACAGAAATCAGAGCCAGAAACAAGCTCCCAATTTTCTCGAACCTAGGCATACGAGTCCTCCATTTATGCGAAGCTTGATGAGACTAGCACTTCGCCAAAAATGCCTGCACAGTCTTGACATCTTCTGGACTACCGCCTCGGTCAATATCACAGATATGCTTGAGCCCATATTTTTCGATAATCAAGGCAGTCGCTCCGCAGAAGGTCCGGCCGTGTTTAACAGAGTCGCCATTGTTAACAAAACCTTTAATCAGCCCAGGATGTTTCTTGATAAAGCGTTTGGTAGACCAAGGAATTTTCCCAGCACCAGCATTTCGAGTAATGAGAATACAAGGCTCTTCCAGTTTCTCCTTGATGGTCTGGGTCGGATAGCCCAGTGATTCTGCAAATCGTTTACCAACACCAGTATTTGAATCATAAACTACAATCATCTTCATCACCTACTTTCTTAAAAAAAGAATAGCAAACCAAGCCGCAAAGCCTAAAACCACAACATCTGAGATGAGCATAAGCATGAACTCCAAATCTGGCATTATGTGAATGTAAATCAACAATGACAAAGTTGTCAAAGCCAGTGCCGCCAGCTTAGCAACTGCTGGCAAGCCCGGAATCAAAGCTGCTCCGATTAGGACAAGGATGAGACCTCCGACTAAAAATGACTGAAAATCCACACTCAAACTGAAACCAACTGTCACACCACCGTAGCCAATGGTCAAAAGACCAATCGCGACCAGACAGATACCTAAAATAGCCAATCCGCTCATGGCAAATCCTCCTTGCTTATTCATTCTTTTCCTCACTTTCTGTTTTTGAATGAACAGTTCCTAATATTCATTCAAAACTTTCTAAAAAAATAATTCACTTTATACTTATCCAATCACATTTCTTGAATACCTTCCAATTCCTATTCGCACTACATAAGACATCACCTCCTTTGTTAATGAATGAATCTCCTTAAATATTCATTCACTTCAGCTTCTAAGTAAAGGAATTTCCTCTATTTGGAAAAAATTCCCTTAACAAAATATTTCACTAAAGTCTCAAGACTATCGAAGTAGCCTGAAAATTCCTGCTCTGTGACATGCATGTCTATGTAGTAAATCAAGTCATAAACCTTCATGATCTCAGCTATTTTCTCCTTCGAAAACCCCTCTTCCTGCAAGCGCTGGCTGAAGGTCTGAATCAGAAACTGATGAAAGGCATTGGATCCTCGGCCGGAATCCTGATTATAGTAATCGTGCAGAATATGAGAAATGCCCGGCTTGTTCCACTCAGCCAAAATTTTATTGGGTGAAATCAACTCAAAAGTGACTGCAAAAAGTTGTTCAACGATTGCCTCGGGCTCGCCCTGCCAGTCTACGCGTTGCATGATTTCCTCACGTATACGGCTATTTTCAGCTACATAAACCTCCAAGAAGATAGCTTCCTTAGACTCATAATACTTGTAAAAGGATCCGACAGCCATCTGACTTCTCTTAGCAATATCAGAAATTCCAGCTGCCTTATAGCCTTTTTCTGCAAAGACTTCTCTAGCCGCAGCCAGGAGCTCATTTTTTTTATCCATTTCCATGCCTCTTTTGTGAATGAATTCGTTTTTATGTTCATTCATATTTTAACACAATCTTGCCACTTGTCAAGCATTTATGTTATACTATACAAAAAAGATAGTTTGCTAATCAAATTATTTTTTAGATTTTATTTTGGAGGTTGAGCTATGCTCAAGGAAGGACGAAACCAGGGTACCATCGCCCTACTGGTAATTTCTCTTATTTTTCTAGTTGTTGCTGCAGTAATGGGCTTTATCCAATACCAAAAGGTCAACACTAAGACTGCCTATGACCGAAATAGCGAGTCTGGAGCAGATTCAGCAGTCTATGCTGAAGTGTCATATATTTTCCCAGAGGCTCTGATTGAAGTAGAAGATAATACCCAAGTTTGGCTGGTTGCCTACCAAGACGGATATGTTGGTCTGCAGGCTAAAAAAGGGGACAAGCAGATTGCCCAGCTCTTGGAAAAAGAGAAAAAGGGCGAGCTGGAAAAAAATCCTGTCCGAATCGTTGGTTCCTACGTTAATGCTAACTCCCCTAAGAAGAATCAGGGATATATTTCTAATTATGGCAGCCTCGTTCGCGGTCTCCTAGCAGACAATCCCGAAGTCATCACAGTAATGTCAAGCAGCTCCTATATCTCTATCACTGAATTTGAATCTGACAATCTTGCATTCATGTTCTATATTCTGTTTTTGATTGGACTCAGTGCTTTCTTTGTCGTTATAGGAATTATCGGCCGCAAGAAAAATATCGCTGCCTACGAAGAAATCTATGCAGCCTATCCAGAGACCAAAGATAATCTCAATATCCTGCTGGAGCAAGCGTCTTTCCACGATGATGTGCTGAAAATTGCTGTTTATAAAGACCATCTCATTACCTACTATCGAGGTTTCAAAGCAATTGATCTCAAACAGGTCGTCCATCTCTACCACCATATTCTCACCATGCATCGCGGCTTCGTTGCTTCAAACAGAAACTCAACCTTAGTTGCTGTTCGAAACAATCAAAAGAAATACCAAATGCCTATTAAGAACATTGGTAAAACAACAGACACCAAACTCCAGTCAACCTTTGACTATCTCTACAACCACTTCCCTCATATCAGATTGGGAGTGTAATAGCACATAAAACTCAAGCTAGAAAATCTAGCTTGAGTTTTTTAGATAAAAAAACAGGAGCAGGATATAGTCCAGCTCCATTTGTTTTTATGATATGCTTGTCAGAACGTTTTTCAGCAAGTTACTTGCCTTCTTTTTCCTTTCTGCGCTTAGCTAGGGCGCTGTTAATCTTCTTGGTCTTAAGATTTGTATCCAAGTAACGAAAGAGCCATACAAAGAGGTAAATCAGAATAAAATCTAGCCAGAAATGCCAGCTGGCAATTAAAAATCCCCAGTTATTATAGACCATGAAGCAGCATACTAGGACTGCGACCGCAACAAAATGCAGTAACATCGAGACTGAAAAAGAGAATCGGTCTTCAAGAGTTTTTAACATTGAACTGATAATCCCAATCAAACCGCTCATCACCATGACACTGACGATATTACTTGTTGTGGGCGGATTTTTTTGAATAGAGAGCGCAAGGACAATCAGATAGACTGCACTCCCTGTCTGGATGCCCATCAATATAGCGTGTAGACATTTTTTTATACTCATCACTTACCTCCTAGATTCCCAGATATTCCATTAAGAGTTTGACATAACGACGGCTGACTTCGGTTTTGATTTGATTGGTCAGCTTGGCCGTCATATTGCCAGAAAAGCTGTCAGACAAGGACTCCAAATGGTCAATATTGATGACAGCATGCCGGGAAACCTGGATAAAGTTCGAGCTGCTAATCCGCTGCTGAAAGCGAGTCAAGGTCTCTGTCGTCTGGTAAATGCCTTCTCTGCTGTAAATCATCAGAGTTGTCTGGTTGATGTCTGCTAGGATAATATCTTCAGTCCTCAACATGACCAGTTTATCGTCCGACTTGATAGGCAGGACGCCACTTGGCCCTGCCTTGTACTGCTCTAAATAATCTAAGATGGCCTTGGCTTCTGCCCCTAGCTGGTCTGCCTTGACCACAACCAGCGGATCCTTGGATGAAATGGTTGGATCTATTTCAAATTTTGCTTGCAAGAGGAAGCTCCCTATTCACATTCTATTGTAGTTTTAGCCGGCGGATGGCAATCATATTTTGCACCATCCAAATAAGCGCTATTGCAACTAAAACTACTCCAACTATATAGAAAGTTTCTGTCCTTGTCAAGAGCTCCTGCCATTCAATGCGAATTCCCATTGTTTTTTCAAAAGCTGCTTGCGGCTGGCTGTTATTGGCAAAAGTATCTGCTAGACTTTCTTTCATGAGAAGCTGTCTGAAAAGAGATGCCATATAGTTAGAAGGCGTAAGCTTCATCAGGTTTTGTGCCATATTCGGCAAGGTTCCAATGGGGATATAGGTACCCACTAGAAAACCAGAAGTTGCTCCGACTACTGTTGCCAATTTCCCCAGACTATCCACTGATTTGAAGCATTGAACAATCAGAGCATTTATCAGTGTGGCCAAGAGGCTGTTTAAGAGCATCAGAAGAACCAGGTAAGGAAGGATTCCCCACTCAAAGGAAATTTTATCCGCCAACGTAAAATAGCTGAGCATAAAGGCAAACATAATGACCTGCATCAAAAAGCCGATAATAACAGAGCTGACAAGATAACTAAGCTGCAAGCCCCATGGTCCCAAGTCTGTGATAAAGAGGTCGTCTGTCACCTTCCGCTCCCGATCTTCGACCTGCCGAGAGAAAGCTGCTAGGGTGGTCGTTAATCCTGTAACTGCCAACACGCCGCCAATCAGCCACAAGTCCATCAGCTGGCTGGAATGGTCTTTGTAATTATTTTTCAAAAAAACGATATAAAGCACAAAGGGAATAATGGCTCCGAAGAGGGACAAAATTACCCCACTGCGGTTGCGGAAATAAAGTAAAAAATTACGTTTTATCAAAGCGAGCATATTAGCGTACCTCTCTTCCTGTCAGTGCCATAAAGGCATCGTCCATGGTTCCGGGTTGGAATTCAAATTGTTCGATATAGGGACCAGCCTGAGCCAATAAGGTCAGAGCTTCTTGAGTCGTTTTAGGGTGGAGGATAAATTCCCCTTCCTTGACTTGCTCCCAAGCGCAGCCTCTTGGCAAGCTTTTCTCTAAACTTGCTGCATCTTGACTCAAAATCCGTAAGACATTGCGGGCATAGTTTCCCTTAATCTGGTCTGCAGAGCCTTTGGCAATGACCTGACCATGATCTACGATATAGATCTTATCCGCATCATCAGCTTCATTGAGATAGTGAGTTGTCAAGACAATGGTCATCTGCTCTTCTTTCTGAATTTGCTTGAGCAGGCTCCAAATACTCTCCCGAGTCTGAATGTCCAAGCCTGTCGTAGGCTCATCCAGAAAGAGCAGGTCGGGACTGTTGAGCAGGGCTCGCGCAATGTCCACCCGACGCTTTTGGCCGCCAGACAGTGTCCCATAAGGCTGCTTGGCAAAAGCTGACAAGCCCAGCTGAGAAACCAAGCGCTCGATTCTACCTGCCGGTATCTCCTTATACTGCTTGGCTCTGATGGTCAGATTTTCCAAAACCGTCAGCCGGGCGTCCAACACACTGTTTTGGAAAACCACGCCCAGCTTAATTTTATCCGCATAAGTGATCTGCCCTGATGTCGGCTGCAAGAGACCTATCAGCATCTGGATAGTTGTCGATTTTCCTGCACCATTAGGGCCTAGAATAGCTGTAAAACTGCCTCTCTCAATCTGAATATTCAGATCATTAACTGCCACCTTATCGCCATAAACCTTGCTAAGATTTTTCGTTTCTACTAACATGATCTTTTCTCCTCTTCTTTACTTCTGAGACTATGATAGCAAGTCTTTTTTGAAAAATCTCCGCTTTTTGGACAAGCGGTAAAATGAGGAAGATGAGAGGTAAAAATCCAGACATCAAAAAATCCCCGACCATTCGGTCAGGGAAGTTTATTAGCGGGCGACAATCTTGCGGTAACTGCGTGAAGTCAGTAAGAAAACTAAAATATAGGTCAGGAGGAAGACTCCGCAAGTTGCAAGTGTTGTCTGAATCAAAAGAGGAAGATTGGTCACACCTAGTAGGGCAACTATCAAGCGCAGCATATGAAAGACTGCTGCTACATGTAGAAAAGCAAAGATGAGAGGTAGGAAGAAAACAGTCAAAATCTGCTTACGAATGGTACTTCTAGTCTGCTTTTCATCTAAACCAACTTTTTGCAAGATGATAAAGCCATCGCGATCTTCATATCCTTCAGAGATTTGCTTATAGTAAATCACGAGAACAGCTCCTAGAAGGAAGATAACCGAGAGGAAGACACCGATGAAGAGCAAGGTTCCAGTAAGTTCTTGATAACTCTTTTCTGCACTATAACGGTCACTAGCCATTGCGAAGCTACCATCTTGGGCTTGTTCCTGATCTAAAGTGTCTCTCAACCCCAGTTGGACTTGCTTGACAAACTTTTTACTGCCCTTAGTCTCTGAAGCAACTCCAATGTAGTAGTAATGATCCACATCGAGATTAACCTCTTTGCTATCATTGACCACCATATAGAGACCCTGCTCCATGGTCACATCGTTTGGATTAGGGATTTCCCCATGCGTGAAATTTGACGATAAAAGCTGCTTAATCTTCCAGTCCTTACCATTCACTCGGAGTGGCTTGTCCTTATTTAAGGAAATATTTTTTCCATAGACAAGAGTTTCATCGTCTGCCAGGTCTATCTTTTCCCCTGTCATTTTTTCATAATCCTGACGATTGATGACCGTAATCGTGCCAGCAGACTTGGTCAAGATACTTGTATCTGACTCTAGCTCTCTTTGCATTGGAACTGTCACATCATTACCAGCCAGTTTCGTAATGAAGGCTGATTGGTAGAGATAGGTAGTATAGCTTGGCTTCTTCAGACCTGAGTCCTGAGCCACTTGCTGAACCTTGTCCAACAGAGCCTCCTTCTGATCGGTCGATTTCGGCAAGACGACGCTGACATTGTAATCCTTTGGATGCAAGGTAGTAATATAATCCTGACCTCCAACATAGATATTGATTGTACCTACCAGAGTCACAAGGAGCATGGTAGATAGAATGGAGATAGTTGCCAATCCTGCTGCATTTTTACGCATCCGCGAGATGAGATTGGAAACAGAAATGAAATTCTGCGTTTTATAGTAGTAGCCTTTGCGTTTTTTGAGAAATTTCAATAATGTAATTGAACCTGCATTAAAAAGCAGATAGGTTGCGATGATAACCATGACCACAGCTATAAAGAAATTGCCGATAGCAGCGACAGGCTTGGTAACGGTCAAAGCCATATAATAAGCCACACCCATGAGCAGGAGACCCAGCAAGGTTTGCAGCAAAAGGAAACGTCCCTTCTTCTCGCCTGCTTTCTTTTCTTTCATTAGGTTAAGAGAGCTATAGCGTAGAAGACGCGTAGAGTTGAGCAACAAAATCACCGCAAAAGCGACACCTAGACTAGCTAGAGTCATCCAAACATTCTGCCATTGGAAGGTCGAGGCAAGAACTGCCGGCATTCCCATCAATTTCAAAAGAACTGCGTAAAGCATCTTGTCTAAAGCTAGGCCAGACAAGATACCCAGACCGACTGTAACCAGATAAAAGACACAGAGTTCAAAGAAGGTCATGACTAGCAGATGCTTTTTCTCCATGCCCAGCAGACTATAAACTCCCAACTCTCGGGAGCGGTTTTTCATGACGAAGCTATTGGCATAGGTGATGAGGATAAGGACGGCAATCTGAATGACATGGATACCAAACTGCAAGGTCATGCGAGCTGCCGAACCACCATAAGAGGTCTCCATATTGGGGCTATGAGCTAGTGAGACAAAACTATACAAAATCGCTGTTGCAAGTACCGTCGCCAAAGCAAATGGATAATACAAACTGCGATTTTTAACTAGATTGGACAAAGCTAGTTTACTCGTTAGTTTGAACATGATTGCCCACCTCACTTGCCATAACTGTCAGAGTATCGGAAATCTCTTGGAACATCTGCCGCTCGGTCTTGTCACCACGGAAGATTTGGTTGTAGAGAATCCCATCCTTGATAAAGAGCACCCGCTTGGCGCGGCTAGCCGCTGCCGTTGAGTGGGTTACCATGAGAATAGTTTGACCTCGTGCATTGATATCGTCAAAGACATCCAACAACGCTGCCGAAGACTTGGAATCCAAGGCTCCTGTCGGCTCGTCTGCCAGCAGAATCTCAGGATCTGTGATGATGGCTCGAGCCACTGCTACCCGCTGCTTCTGGCCACCGGAAATCTCATAAGGAAACTTCTCTTGCAGCTTGTTAATC
>NZ_ALKI01000005.1:0-6563 GCF_000286495.1 Streptococcus sp. AS14 | reverse complement strand
TGATTATACAAATAGGCCTAAAATTTGTAAAAGATAAGAAGAGCTGGAATGGGATAGATTTCAGTCGTCATTTTAAATTGTATCTAAGGAGTAAGAAACCATGCCAAAAACGTTATTTCTCTGGCTTTTGACAGTCCTAAGCTTAGGACTGGTAAAAACGCCTCAAGCTAAGACGATGGAGCAATCTTTGAAGTCTAACACGGCGGCCATTGAGATTAGCCAAAAGATTCAGGACCATGTCAAGAAAGATGATGCGACAAGAGTGGCTGTAGAAGCAGTGACTTTTGATTAGATGATGCAAATCATTGCTTAAGAAAGGAGAAAGCTATGTTAAGAATTTTTATCCGAATGGTATACAGAAGTATTGCCTATGCGATTGTTGAAGCTAAATAGAAAGGAAATATCATGAAAAAATCATTTATTCTAATTCTTTTAACGATTATAACTCTAGGACTCTTCCGACCAATTACAGCCTTGGCTGAGGAGCAGAAGTTACCGTCTGGCACGGAGCGCAGCCAAATTGGTCAAAAAATCCAAGACTTTGTCAAGGAACATGAAAAGACAACAGCCGGTATGGCAACAACCGTTTTTGACAAGGACGGGACTATTTACCAAGGTAGTTTTGGCTATATGAACAAGGAAAAAGGCATTAAAGCCGACGACAACAGCGTCTTTGAATGGGGGTCAGTAGGGAAACTAACTATCTGGGTCTCCGTCATGCAGCTCTGGGAAGAGGGCAAGATTGACCTTGACGAAGACATTCGCACCTATCTGCCAGAGGGATTTATGAAGACTTTGCGCTACGACAAGCCCGTTACTATGACAGACCTCATGAACCATCAGGCCGGCTTTGGCGAGTCTACCCATGCCTACAAGGAAGATAAGGGCTTGTCTATTGAGGAGATTCTGGCAGTTAATCAGCCAGAACAGTCCTACGAGCCCGGCACCATGACAGCCTACTCAAACTTTTCTGCTAGTCTGGCAGCCTACATCGTCGAGCGAATATCTGGTCAGGACTTCTCAGCCTATGTCCATGAACATATCTTCCAACCACTAGGAATGAAAGACACTGCTCTATCAGCCGACTTTAAAGAAAATCCAAAGATTTACCAGAAGCGGATGGAGCAAATCTCTTATCGGGCGGACGGGACATCTATGGGAACTAGCTATTTCCATCTAGGGCTTTACCCAGCAGGGAATGCCGTCTCCACTCTGGCTGACTTCCAGAAGTTTGCCCAAGCGCTTTTGAAGAAAGAAAAGCTCTTCAAGAACGCTGAGACTTGGACAACCCTTTACACAGCAACATCGAATTATCCAGGAACGGATATGCCGCTCAATATGCACGGTTTTTGGACACGGGAGTACGGCACGACGCTTGTTGGCCATGGAGGAAACTCGACTGGCTACTCATCTTATATTCTGCTGGACTTGAAAAATGGTATAGGTATGACCATTATGACGAATCAGGATCATGAGTTAGTTTATAACTATGAAATGCCAGCCTTGGTTTTTGGACCTAAGAAAAAGACGGACTCAGCCACCTTTGATAAATTCCAGTCTGGCAATTACCGATCTGCTCGCAACTTTGCTAGTGGTCCTATATCTATCTCCAGAATCTTGCTTTACACTCAGTTTGTCAAGAAATCTAAGGACAATCCGCTTTTGACCCAGAATTTTTCAGTAGTCAGCGGTAGTGGAGACGAGACTAAGGTAACAGCTTCCTATGGCGACAACTTCAGAGTCAAGGATAGCGAGATTCTGAAAGACTGGTCCTTGCTTATTTCAGCGGCAGTCGGACTTGTTTTTAGTATCATTCTCTTTTTGGCACGGGGCGGACTGGATCTCTTCCGCTTGGTCTTCAAAAAAGGTCAATCTAAAACACCAAAACCTCTTCGTATCTGGACTTACCTAACTTCTTTAGCTGGAGTAGGTGTGGCTATAAACTTCCTCCTCCTCTTTAACACATTTGCTACCAGCGATCTGACCTTTTTAGCTAGCTGGCGCTACATTGTCTTTGCAGGTCTGGGATTGATTCTAGCTGGCTGTGCAGTCTTCCCGCTTCTGACCAAGGCAAGAAAAGGGCTGAGTAAGAGCCGCCTTTTCCTGACTGTCTTGACTAGTCTATCTGCGCTGGCAATCGTGGTTAATATCCTCTACTGGTCCCTCTATCAGTGGTGGGCATTGTGATTATTTTCTTGTTTTTTCTTGGGGAATGGGCTAGCTCATGAGGGAAACCGTTTGATTAATTCTTTTCACAATTCTAAGGTTAGTGATTTTTCAACAGGAGCTGAAGTACAATAGCTGTCTTTTATACAGAGCGCGGCTAAATGAGGCAAAAAATCAAGGACCTTATCAGAGTACAAAAATCAAACCATTTAAAGGAGAAAGTTCTATGACCAATGAAACAAGAAGCAAACCACAACCAAAACTAGTCTGGCCGTTCCTAGCCTGGAACTTCGGCTGGACTTGGGGATTTATGTTGCTAGCTATCATTCTCAAAAATCTCTGGCCGGAAAATCCACCCGTACTTTATCTGACTCTGGAAGGCCTCCTATCTAGTCTCAGTATGTTCGGACCGGTGATAGCAAGCCTAATGGTGCTGAAAATAAAAGGCTTCAAAGCCATCTGTTCCTTTATCTTCTCAAGCAAGAAAGGGACTTGGCTCTATCTCCTACTCTTCAGTGGAAGTCTGGCAGTGACTTTTGCATTAGCTTCCGGAGGCAAGCTGGTAGACGGGTCTCTGCTTTCATTTATTGGATCCTTTATCTACCTTATGACCTTGGCTGGTGGCATGGAAGAGCCTGGCTGGCGAGGCTTTCTGCAGCCGGCTTTGGGAAAGAAGTTCTCTATGCTTATCGCCTCCTCGATAACCGGTTTGGCTTGGGCTGCTTGGCATATTCCTCTCTGGTTTTATGACCGCTTTTATGATCGAAGTCAGAATCCCTTTCTAGTCTTTATCATTGTAACTATAGTCCAGTCTATCTGGTTTGCTGCACTGCATAAGAAGACGAAATCTGTCCTTGCCTGTATGATTTTCCATGCTCTGCTAGATATTCTGATAGAAACCTTTGTCGGCATCAACCTAGCTGATAAGTTTGATTTCTCTCAGGTTAACTCCCTCATTTACCTTGGCGGCTTGGGTATTCTGACCCTTTACAGTATTTATCTCTGGTATCGGGCGGATAAGCAGGCGAAAAATTCATGATTAAAAAACAAGAATAGCCTGATTCTAAAATTAAAAGGAGACTGTACAAATTATCTGACCTTAGCTCATATGAATCTTTGAGTCGAACAGAAAGGAAATGCTATGAAAAAATCATTTATTCTGACACTTTTAACGATTATAACTCTAGGAATCTTCCGACCGACAGCTGCTTTAGCTGACTCGCAGAAGCTTCCGTCTGGTACGGACCGCGACAAAATCGGTCAAAAAATCGAAAGTTTTGTCAAGGAACATGAAAAGACAACGGCCGGCATGGCAACAGCAGTCTTTGATAAAAACGGAACCATCTACAAGGGAAATTTTGGCTATGTGGATAAGGAAAACAAAGTCAAAGTTGACGATGACAGTGTTTTTGAATGGGCTTCAATCACTAAACTGACGGTCTGGGTGTCGGTCATGCAGCTCTGGGAAGAGGGCAAAATCGACCTGGAAGCAGACATCAAAACTTATCTGCCAGAAGGCTTTCTCCGCAATCTTCGCTACGATAAGCCTATCACCATGCTGGATCTGATGAACCATCAGGCTGGCTTTGATGAAATGCCACTCTACAAAAAGGGAGACAAGAGCGACTTGGAAGAGCAGTTCCGCGATTACCAGCCTATTCAGTCCTTTGAGCCAGGTACGACGACATCATACTCTAACTTCAGCACGGCTTTGGCCTCTTATATCGTGGAGCGGATATCTGAGCAGAAGTATGCAGACTATGTCCATGAGCATGTTTTTGAGCCGCTGGACATGGATCGGACTGCTATCTTGCCTGACTTATCGGACAACGCTTATGTACAGGAAAAGCGCAAGAAAGTAAAAGGATATGCGACAGATGGCAGCCTGTTAGGCGATGCACTTTATGAAGTCGGTCTGTACCCAGTTGGTCGAGCCACAGGAACATTGAGTGATTTTCAAAAATTTGCTCAGGCTCTGCTGAGTCGTAAAACTCTCTTTACTCAGTCGGAGACTTGGACGACTCTTTATTCGACGACAGCAACCTATCCTAATACAGACATCGTTCGTAATGCTCATGGCTTCTGGGCCAGTAAATTTGGCGTTACAGTGCTAGGGCACGGAGGGAATACGAATGGTTTTTCCAGCTATCTCCTGCTGGATCTGAAGGATGGTATCGGCCAGGTGATCATGACCAATCAAGGTGTGGAAGAAATTTATAATGATGGCATGCCAGAATTGATTTTCGGAAAACGTCCGACAGCCAGTGCAGAGACTCAGAAAAAGTTCGAACCTGGCTACTATCAAATCCTTCGGAATTTTAACCAAGGTCCGCTTTCTTTGTATCAGCTCTTTCCAGGTAATTTGCTTCATATGAAGAAGCCGTCCTCGGAGCGAATGGATCGTTCGTTTTGGACTATTTATAAAAGTGGAAATGGCAAAACGCGAATCGCTACTCCGGTCAGTGATTTTGAGAGAGTTCCTGACTGGGAAATCTGGACTAAGTTTGGGTTGATTGCTTTGGCAGCTCTTAGTGTCGTTTATGCTTTGGGTAATCTACTTGTGCGGCTTGTGCTAGTCCTCTATCGACTGGTCTTTGGCAAGGTGAAAAGCAAGCAAAATCGAGCTTGGAAATGGTGGCACATCTTGACAGCTGCAGGAGTAGTGGTCTCAGCTGGAAATTTACTCTTGCTCCTGCTTAGCTCAAGCACTACGGATCTCAGTATCATCGCTCAGTGGCGTTATATGGCTTTTGCAGGTTTGGGATTGTTCTTAGCAGGATGTGCGGTTTATCCGCTCTTTAGCAAGGCTCGAAAAGGTCTCGGGAAAGGCCGCCTCTTCCTGACAGTTCTGACTAGTCTATCTGCACTCGCTATCGTAGCCAATATTCTCTACTGGTCGCTTTACCAGTGGTGGGTGATCTAGTTTAAAAATTTTTGAAACAAGAAAAGAGCCGGCATATGTACTGACCCCAAAAAGTTAGACAAATAATTTAAGTGAAGGATTTAGTTCTGTATTGCACAGGGCTAAGTCCTTTTAGTTTGACCTTAATTCGTTTGTTGTTGTAGTAATCGATATAGTCTACAATAGCTTGTTCAAGGTCTTCTAAAGACCTAAAGTGCTTCTCATAACCGTAAAACATCTCAGATTTCAAAGTACCAAAGAAGGACTCCATCATACCGTTGTCTGGGCTGTTGCCCTTGCGCGACATAGATGCTTGAATTCCCTTACTCTCTAGAAACTGATGATAAGAATCATGTTGGTATTGCCAGCCTTGATCACTATGGAGAATCGTATTCTCGTAGTGTTTCTCTGTAAATGCCTGTTCCAACATCGTTTTTACTTGTTCTAAGTTTGGTGAAGTAGAAAGATGATAAGTAATGATTTCGCTGTTAAAACCATCTAAAACTGGCGATAGATAGAGTTTTTGACTGCTTGCTGGAATGGCAAACTCTGTCACATCCGTATAGCACTTTTCCATTGGCTTGGCTGCTTCAAACTGGCGTTGAATGAGATTCTCTGCTTTCTTGCCAATCTCTCCTTGGTAGGAAGAATACTTCCGTTTCCGACGAATTCGAGCCGTTAAACCAAGGACTTTCATCAGCCGTTGGACCTTCTTATGATTCACCACGAAGCCACGATTCCTTAGTTCAAGAGTAACTCTCCGATAGCCATAATTTCCTTTATGCTCACGATAAATGGCCTGAATTTCAGCTTTAAGTTCTTGATTCTTATCTGGTTGATCTAGCTGTTTTAAGTGATAGTAGTAAGTTGAGCGAGCTAAATGTGCCGTTTCAAGGAGTAAATCTAATCGAAATCCTCCTGAAACCATTTCTCTAACTGTCTCTGCCTTTCTCTCTCTAAGGCTTCGTCCCTGTCTTCTAGCTCTTTTAACTTTTTTAGGTAGGCCACCTCGGTACGTAGACGCTCATTCTCCTCTTGAAGTCGTTCTAATTCTGTCATTTCTTCCCAAGTTTTCTTCCGTTTACGTCCCATCCTAGCTGGCCTTCCTCTTGTTTTCTCAACAATAGTATACCCGTTTTTCTTGTATTGTGCCAGCCAATTTGAAAGTAATCCACTACTTGGGAGAGCATAATCCAGAGATACGCTTAGTTGCGAACGACCTTCAATCAAAACCTTATTGATGATTTCTTGTTTTAATTTAGGAGAGTAATAACGGTTTTTCCCTTTTTTGACATTTTCTATTCCGTAACGATCAATCAATCGGATTAAGTACTTAAGATTTGAAAGGTTCATTCCATATTTTTCTGAAAGTCGCTTTAAGCTGATTCCTTGTTTTCTTAGTTCATAGATTCGAACTTTATCCTCATAAGTTAATTTCATTTAAAAACACCCCAAAAGTTAGATTTTTTCTGTCTAACTTTTGGGGTGCGGTTCA
>NZ_ALKI01000004.1:0-1891 GCF_000286495.1 Streptococcus sp. AS14 | reverse complement strand
GAAACAGTTGAGCCAACTTTCGGAGATGGAAGTAAGGAGAAGACTATTCCAGGTCAAGGAACATACACGATATCTCTCCAGATGGGGCAGTGACCTTCACTCCTGAGAAGCAATTCGTAGGCAAGCCAGATCCAGTTACTGTGAAACGTGTTGATGAGAACGGCACACCAGTGACTGCCACTTACAGTCCAGAGTTTACTAAGGTAACGCCAACTGGCACTAACGCAACTAGCACTGGTCCTCAGGGCGTTCCACAAACCGGTACCCCAACCTTCACAGGTGGTAATCCACTTGTACCAATTGATGAAACAGTAGAGCCTACCTTTGAAGATGGAAGTAAAGAGAAGAACATTCCAGGCCAAGGAACTTACACTATCTCTCCAGATGGGGCAGTGACCTTCACTCCTGAGAAGCAATTCGTAGGCAAGCCAGATCCAGTTACTGTGAAACGTGTTGATGAGAACGGTACACCAGTAACGGCTACCTATAGTCCAGAGTTTACCAAGGTAAGTCCAACTGGTAAAGATGCGACCTCTACGAATATCAAAGGTCATGTTCAAACTGGCAAACCTGTCTTTGAAGCAGGTGATCCACTTGTGCCAATTGATGAGACGATTGCACCAAGCTTCGAAGATGGAAGTAAGGAAAAGACCATTCCAGGTCAAGGAACGTACACTATCTCACCAGACGGTACAGTTACTTTCACTCCAGAAGCTGATTTCCTTGGTCAGGGAAGCGGTGTGACCCTTGTCCGTCGTGATAAAAATGGCACCTCAGTGACAGCTCGCTATGTTCCAACCGTGGTTGAACCATCAACCAGCAAGGACAGTGTGTCTAGCGGTCGCAAGGGTCAAGCTCAAACAGGCACGCCTACCTTTGAAGGGGCGATTGACCAAGCGGTAGCACCGACCTTTGCGGACGGCAGCACCGAAAAGGTTGTTCCGGGTGAGGGAACTTATAGGTTTACCGTTCTGGGGGCAGTGACCTTCGTACCAGAAGCTGACTTTGTCGGAACTGCCAGTGGAGTTGTCGTGAAGCGTTCAGATATTTATGGCAATGCCGTGACGGCTACCTATACCCCAACTGTTTTGGGAAGCACTGCCACAGAAGATACTGGCAGCACGGGTCTCAAAGGCCAGCCGCAGACTGGTAAACCAATCTTTGAAGGCGACGTGAATCCAACCGTTCCGCCAACTTTTGAGGATGGCAGCACCGAAAAGGTTGTTCCAGGCCAAGGAACCTACACGATTGCGCCAGATGGCACCGTGACTTTTGTACCGGAAACGGGCTTTGTCGGTCAAGCAGACGGTGTGACAGTGATTCGCAAAGACCGCAATGGCCAGACGATTTCAGCGGTTTACGTTCCGACTGTGACAGAAGATCCTGTTCAGCCAGAGCGGACGATTACGCCTGCACCGCCGTCTCTTTCTAAGAGTGAGGGTGCAAAAGCTCTTCCTAAGACCGGTACAGAAGAAACCTCATACTTAGCAGCAAGCTTACTTGCGGGAGTATCAGGTTTGGGACTGATTGGTTTAGAGAAGAGAAAGAAAAAGTCTGAAGGCTAAAATTTAAGAATTTGGCTTTCTTAGATATTAAAATAAAAGGGAAAAGATTCGTTAGTGAATCTTTTTTCTTTATATCCAAAGAGAAAAACTCTTAAAAACTTCATAATAATAGCATTTCTAAAATATTAAATATTAAAGTAGAATCTGAAATATCCTTAGATTTATTTAATTTATAAGGATTTTTCTATGGTTTATTTTTTCTTTTGTTTTAAAAAATTAGACTTTAAAGTACTTTATGTCCATTTTTTAAAAAAATTTATATAATTATAGTTATATATATAGCTAACCAAAATGGAATGTTGTATAATAAAACTATTGTAACTAGA